>JAFGHN010000103.1 GCA_016930115.1 Spirochaetales bacterium
GGCCGCAACCGCCCTTCCAGCGTACCCCGGGTGATATCGGGATCTTTGTCCGGTTCGAGGAGCCGGTGCATAATGAGCTGATACTGCATTGAACAGTCAACCATGCAGGATGAGGGAGTATTGCCGCAGTGAAAGCCCATAAAGAGCTCGTTCTGCTGATAGCCTTTTGAAGCGGAACCGGCGGCTTCATACATGTCTTGCGGAACCGTGTTGTTGATATCAAGCAACGTGGTCGGAAGAAGGGACGCGCAGGAAAGCATATACTCGCTCAAGGCACCGTAGATGTCCACTTCGCACGATACCGGAATATTGCGGGAAGCCAATCGGGAGTTTACAAAACACGGAACAAAACCGAAATACTTCTCGAAGGAAGGCCAGCACTTATTGGCAAAGATGCCGAATCGGCTCGCCCCCAGGTTCGCCTCCATAAACCGAAGCAGCGCCACTTCGTACTGGGCCAGTTTCTTGAGCAAATCCGGATATGTGTCACCTTTTCCCAACTCCTTCGACATATCCCGGGCAACCTCGTCTATCCGGGAATCGCCTTCCGCAGACAGATAGATATCGTAGAGATCGAGCTCACTGTTTTCCATAATCTCAACACCCAGCTTGAACAGCGGCTTTATCGGTGCGTTGCAGGCAAGGAAGTCATGGGGCCGGGGCCCAAACGAGAATATCTTGAGACCCTTGAGCCCCAGCAGGATACGGCTGACTGCGGAAAAATCGGAAATCATGTCCGCGATCTCATCGGCGGTCCCCACAGGGCACTCAGGGATATAGGGGTATACATCCCTCAAGCCCAGGTTATAGGAAGCACTCAGCAAGCCGCAGTACGCGTCACCCCGCCCCTGCACCAGGTTTTCCCCGCTTTCTTCCGCCGCGGCAACAAACATGACGGGGCCCTTGAATTTTTCCGCCAGAAGCGTTGTAGGGCCTTCGGGACCAAAATTGCCAAGGTAGATGACCAGGCTGTTGATCCCCTCTTCTTCTATTTCCTTGAGCGCGCGGACAACGTCACCTTCGTTTTCGATTATCGCGCTGACCTGAACAATCGGAATGCCCTTTTCCTTGCAGCTTGCCGCCACGGCTTCCCGCCGCGTCCGTGACAGCTCGATCGGGAAGCAGTCCCTGCTAACGGCTGTGACGCCCAGTTTGATTTCCGGAATATTATTCATACCTTTCTCCCCGCATGTGATTTCAGGATTGCCTGATTGTTTTGACGATGGCAACGCACTGCGCCAGCTCTTCATCACTCTGATAGCCGATAGTCATCGCGTTGACGCAATCGGTTTGGGCAACAAACCGTATCGCCTTTTCAGGATCAGACGCAAGAGCGTCTTCGCCCAGGACTTTCATCGCAACGGTGCCTTTGCCGTTTTTCTGTGCCGCCTGCATCACCTTTTCTATCTCACCAGGATCCCCGTCCATCTGGACACCGCTGTAGTTGTAGCGTACGAGCATGATGTCGACCCACGGCTCCTGGACTGCAGTTTCGAGAGCCCGATAGCTGTGGGCGGAAATCCCGACCGCGCGTATCACTCCCCTTTTCTTAGCCTCGCTCAGCACGTCCATGACGCCGCGGTCTTCCCGTGTCCAGTTCCCCGAGGTTTTGCCGTGCATCAGCACGATATCAAGATAATCGGTGCCAAGCTCCTCCAGAAAACGGTCGATATCGTGACGGCAACCATCGGCGTCCTTCGCCATAGTCTTTGTCATGATGACGACCTGTTCGCGCTCGAAAGCTTCCAACGCCTTCTTCGCAAACGGATGAGAGCCGTAGAGATCCGCGAGGTCCCAGAAATTGATGCCCGCATCGTATGACTTCACAAGAGCATTAGTGAGCCACTGCGGATCCTTTCTCGTTTGAGCGGAAGAATGGCTGTACCCCCTGGTTCCGGTGCCGAATGCGAGATAAGACGCCCGGATTCCCGAATTCCCCAGTGTCACTATATCGATCGGTTTGTCTGTCATCTGATTCCATCGCCTCCTTTCAGCGCCAAGCGCCATGATAAACAATCACCCGCGTTGCGTCCATTTCCATATCGGGCGCCGCCAGCTTCATCGGTTTTCCTGAGCGTATATATAAATTTCTTGACGTTACGCTTTGCAAAGCCTAATATGATTCAAATACCAATATAAGGAGTGGATGATATGAAAAAACTTATCCTAGTTCTGTCGATCATCTGTCTCTCGGCCGCGTTCACATTCGCGGAAGGGAGTGCGGAGGGAGCGGCAGCTATGGACAAACAGCTTAACCGCTACGTCATCGCGAAGTTGCAGCCGTTCGATCCGGCAGACATGACGGATCTGTATACGAGCCAAGTGTACGGCGATATTGGGGAAGCCCTTTACGCCTACAACTACCTCGCCGACACTTACGTCTTGAAACCCGAGGTTGCAAAATCGATGCCGAAAGTCTCGGCCGACGGCCTTACCTACACCATCGAAATGCACAACGACATCTATTACTACGATCCGTTGATGGAGGTGTTTCCGAAGGGCAAGGGTCGAAACGTCATGGCTAAAGACTTCGTGCTTTCGGTTAAACGCCTTGCCGACCCGGACACCGAGTCGGGTGGCTGGTGGCTCTACGAGGGCTATATTAAAGGTCTTGATGACTGGGCGGCGGCCGGCGCCGACTATTCAAAGGAAGTGGAAGGTTTCAAAGCGATTGGAGATTACACCATCCAGCTGACTTTGACCAAACCGTATCCCCAGATACTCTATACCTTTGCGATGCCCTTTACCTACCCGGTTCCTCAGGAGCTCATCGATTACTACGGGGACGAGTGGAAGAACTATCCCATCGGCTCAGGCGCCTACTACTATGACCACGCCGAGTCCATTCCAGGCACAAAACACGTGCTCAGGGCCAATCCTTACTGGAAGGCAATGAAATTCCCCGCCGCGTCCACAGCGGGCCCCGCGACGACCGCGAAACTCGGCTCGGCCGTCTTGAAGGAATACGAGGGCAAAGAGCTTCCTTTCTGCAACACCGTTGTGTGGAACGTTATCGAGGAAAGCTCGGTACAGTGGCTCAAGTTCTTGAATGGCGAGCTCGACTATAGCTCTATTCCAAAGGACAATTTTGATTCCACGGTCATACAGAACGAGCTGACCCCGGCAATGACCGCAAAGGGGATCACCCTCGATGTGAATCCAACCCTCGATGTCACCTATCACTTCTTCAATATGGATCACCCGATTCTGGGCCAGAACACGAAGCTCCGGCAGGCGATGTCCATGGCCTACGACCACGAGAAAGCCCTGGAAATCTTCTACAACAACACAGCCACCAACGCGCAAACGTTGATACCGCCGGGACTCGGCGGGTACGATCCCAACTACAAGAACCCCTACGCCACGTATAATCTCGCGAAAGCCAAACAGCTCCTCGCAGAAGCCGGTTACCCGGACGGCAAAGGTCTTCCCACCTTCAAATACCAGATGTACTCGACATCGAGCACAACCCACCGGCAGATGGTGGAGTTCTACATCGAGAACATGAGCAAGATTGGTATCAAGGTTGAAGCGGTTGCCGGCGACTGGCCGACCTTCCTCGAGCGGATTGACAATCACGAAGTTGAGCTGGGCGGCGTAGCTTGGGGTGCTGACTATCCTGACGCGCAGAACTTCCTCCAGTTGAACTACGGGCCCAACGCGGCCCCCGGCCCAAACAGCGCAAATTATGACAACCCAAAGTTTAACGAGCTCTACGAGAAAGGCGCCTATATGCAGCAGAGCCCCGAAAGGGACAAACTGTACGCCGAAGCTGCCCAGATAGCGGCTGAAGACGTTTGCTGGATCATGGGCGTGCACAGACTCTCCTACGCTCTTGAACACCCATGGCTCAAGACCCGCGTGTTCCGCGATATCGGTGCAGGTTACTCCAAGTACCTCGACATCGACGCAGAAATGCGGGATGCCAAGTAGCATAGAGAGCTGTAAAGCGAAATAGCTGATTAAGAACCCCGGCCTGTTAGGCCGGGGTGTTTTTTGTTATAATCAACAAAAGGGTCTTCCGGTTTATCGCGCGAAGCAACGAGGTCGTCTCATGATTAATTACATTATACGAAGGTTGTTAAACCTTATCCCGATTATCCTGGGAGTTGCGATGGTATTTTTCCTGATCTTCAACGTCATTGGAGGCCAGGAAAAATACCTTTACAATCTCCTGCCGGCCAAATCGAGAACAGCCGAGCAGATAGACTTCTACAGGAGCAAGTACGGCCTAGATAGGCCCTTCTTCGTTCAGTATTTTGATTTGGTCAAGCAGATGGTCACGTTCGATTTCGGCAAATCCGAGACCCGTAAGTTGCCGGTGAGCACCCTCATCAAACGGCATGTGCCTAATTCGGCAAAACTGACTTTTCCCGCTTTCTTTTTTGAGATCGTTATTTCACTCACGCTTGCTTCGCTGGCCGCTTACTATCGCGGGAGCTGGCTTGACAGGTCGCTCACCGTGATTTCGGTCATCGGGATGTCGATACCGATGCTGGTGCTCATCATGCTCGGCCAGCAGTTCCTCGCGTACAGACTCGGGCTCTTTCCAATATCGGGATGGGTACGCGGAATAGGCGCCGTCCGCTACCTTGTGCTCCCCTGGATTCTCTGGTGCCTCGTATCGATAGGATACGATATCAGGTTTTTCAGGACGACGCTTCTTGAGGAAGCGCACAAGGATTACGTCAGGACTGCCAAAGCCAAGGGACTCGGTTCGAGAACGATCATGGTGCGCCACATTTTGAGAAACGGTATGATCCCAATCCTCACCTACGTCGTTATGGAGATCCCGTTTCTTCTTACCGGGGCCCTTCTCCTCGAACGTTTCTTCAGCATACCGGGAATCGGCGATCTGATGGTTAACTCCATTGCCAGTTACGATTATCCGGTTCTCAAGGCGACAATCCTTGTATACACGCTTTTCTTTGTCGGTTTTATGCTTATCACCGACATCCTCTACGCCCTGGTAGATCCCCGGGTGCGATTGAGCTAGGAGGAGTTATGAGCACTACGATAGCAACGCAGGTGAGCGGAGCCGGTACGGTATCCGAAAAGAAACCAAACAAATACGTCGGCAAAAGCCCTCTCCAGCTTTCGATATTGCGGCTGAGGAGAAATCGCCTTGCCATGGTTTCCTTCTGGATTCTTATGGTTTACGTCGTCATATCGATTGCCGGCAACTTCAATGTATTTGGACTGCGGACGGCCGCGATGGAGTTCAGTCTTGACAACCGGTACGTCGCGCCGTTTCAGACATGGCAACACATCTTTGGAACGGATAATTTCGGTCGCGATGTTTTCGCGCGGGTTATCATGGGAACGAGGGTATCCCTCTTTCTGGGCGCCGCGGCGGGACTTTTGATGGTGCCGCTGGCTATCGCTATCGGCTCGCTATCGGGATACTACGGCGGTTTTGTGGACGACATCATGATGTATGTCATGAGTGTGGTTGTTGCAATACCGGCCCTTCTCATCATCATGAGTCTCGTTCAGATCATGGGAAGGACCTTCTTCATCATTGCCCTGGCGTTCGCCGTCACAGGGTGGGTGGGGTTGGCCCGGGTCATTCGCGGTTCGTTTATGCAGGCACGGGAGTATGAATACGTCCTTGCTGCCCGTTGCCTCGGCGCGGGGGACGCGAGAATCATTTTCAAGCACATCATGCCCAATCTGTTTCACTTTGTGATAGTCAGGTTTGTGCTCAATTACGTCGGCGTCATCAAGTCCGAAGTGCTCCTCGCCTACCTCGGCCTTTCGGTAATCGGCGTGCCCTCATGGGGAAACATGATAGACGAATCAAAGCTCGAGCTCATGGCGAACAACTGGCAGAACATGATTGCGGCGACTCTTTTCATGTTTGTATTTCTTGTCGCCCTGAATATTTTCGGCGACTCGCTCCGGGACGCCCTCGATCCCAAACTCAAGAATGTAATCAACAGGGTGGAAAACTGATGGCAGATACAGCCGCGGGCGCGCCGCTTCTCGATGTGAGAGGCTTGAAGACCTATTTCCATACGGAGGAAGGGCTCGTGCGCGCAGTCGACGATGTTTCTTTTTCCGTCTCCTCCAGCGAAGTATTAGGCCTGGTTGGGGAATCCGGGTGCGGCAAGTCGGTGACCGCGTTTTCGATTTTGGACCTGATTCCTGTTCCGCCCGGGCGCATCGAAGGCGGGGAGATCCTCTTCAGAGGTAAGGACCTGCTCAAGACCGAATCTCATGAAAGACGGCGAATCTCGGGCAATCACATCAGCATGATTTTTCAGGAACCGATGACCGCGCTAAATCCCGTCATGATGGTGGGTTCGCAGATCACAGAGGTACTGAAGCTTCATACCCTCCTGGACAGCCACGACCGTTGGGAGAAGGCCATCGAGATGATCGCTAAGGTGGGAATTTCGGAACCTCGAAAAACCGCAAAGAGCTACCCCCACGAGCTCTCCGGGGGTATGCGGCAGCGCATCATGATAGCCATGGCGTTGGTCTGCGATCCTGATATTCTGATCGCCGATGAACCGACCACGGCGTTGGACGTCACGATCCAGGCTCAGATACTCGAGCTCATCAAGGCGATGCAGCGGGAAACCTCCGCTGCCGTGATCCTCATCACTCACGACCTGGCCGTCATCGCGGAGACGGTTAACCGGGTGATCGTCATGTACGCAGGGAAGATCGTCGAATCCGGCGACGTGAAGACGATCTTTACGGAGCCCAAGCATCCGTACACGCAGGGGCTACTCAAGTCGATACCGGTTCTCGGTGAGCCGGGCAAGTTGCTTGAATCCATAAAGGGCCGCGTTCCAAATCTCATCGATCTACCCCCGGGTTGCCATTTTGCCAACCGCTGCCCGTTTGCAAGAGAAAGATGCTTTGAGGAGCACCCTCGGCTGGTAGAAGTGGACTCGGATGAGCATGAAGTGCGCTGCAACCTTTACTATGATTAGGAAGTGAAATGGACAATCTCGTAGACATTCTTGACCTGAAAATGCACTTTCCCATCCGTGCCGGTGTCTTCAAACGCACTGTCGGTTACGTGAAGGCTGTTGACGGTATCACCTTTTCGATTCCCCGTGGCAAAACCGTCGGCCTCGTTGGAGAATCGGGCTGCGGGAAGACAACCGCCGGGAGGACCCTTGTCGGATTGTACAAACCTACCGACGGTGAGGTTTTCTTCGACGTACCTGCGGATACCATCGCAGAAATCATGGCGCTCAAACAGAAAATCGCCAATTTTGAAGACCACAAGAGCAATGAAGCAAGGCAGACTGTTGAGAAGCTCAAAATCCTGAGATCACGGCACGACCTATTCAGCCTCCCGAGGCACGAGCTCAACAGTCAGCGCCGCCGGTTTCAGATGGTGTTCCAGGACCCTTACGGTTCTCTCAATCCGCGAATACCTATCGGTGACATCATCGCCGAAGGTTTGGATATTCACAAGCTTTACGCAAACAAGGAAGAACGCAGGGCAATTGTAGAAGAGATGATGGACAGGACCGGGCTTGATCCGGCCTACATCAACCGGTACGCTCACGAGTTCTCAGGCGGTCAGCGACAGCGCATCGGCATCGCACGAGTGCTCACGCTCAAGCCCGAGCTCATCGTGCTTGATGAACCGGTAAGCGCTCTCGACGTTTCGATCCAGGTGCAGATAATAGAGCTTCTCAACGCCCTCAAGCGGGATTTCGGGCTTACTTACCTTTTTATCGCCCACGATCTTTCGGTGGTTGAGTATTTTTCAGACTTTGTGGCGGTAATGTACCTCGGCAAAATTGTCGAGTTCGCCGGGCGCGGAGACTTGTACCGGAACAAGCTGCATCCGTATACGCAGGCCCTCATCTCCGCGGTGCCGATCCCCGATCCGGTTACCAAGCGGAAACGCATCATCCTCGAGGGCGATGTACCTTCTCCGATTTCTCCGCCGCCCGGATGTCCGTTTCATCCCAGATGCAGTTATGTCATGGATATCTGCAGGACCGACCCGCCGCCGATGCTCGAAAAGGCCGAAAATCACAAGGTCGCCTGCTGGCTCCACAAGTAAGGATGATCTGTTGGCTTTCTTTGCCGTAAAACTGTCCGCTGACGGCAACAGGCTCTCATGGGGAATGAACCCTGTTCTCCGCGGCGGGATTATTTTCGCCTTTCTGTCAGTCGCCGGGATGATCATTTTTTCACTCACCGCCGCAGAATACGCCGCTTTCGGCCTCTTCGGGAAAATCAACGTCATTCTTATGCCGATACTCCTGTTCTTTGGTTCGGTATACGATTACCGGCTGATCTTCGACAAGGCGGAACAGTACGTTGAGATAAGGACGGGGCTCCTGTTCGTCTTCAGGCGTAAAAGGCATCCATTAAGCGCGGTGCAGCGCCTCGTGATACATACGGTCAGACCCGGAATACTCAAACCCGGCGATAGTGAGCTCGAATCGACCGGGTTCAGGCTCGGACGCGTTTTTATCGGCTTTCTCATTGCAGGCAGGATGATTGTCCTGGACAGGGCATGTTCGATCCGGAGAGCAAAGGGCTGGATATCGGCTTTCCGGGCTTTTATGCCGTATCAAGTCGAGGAAGGCGCGTGAGCAAGCAGACCGTTCGTTTTGTCGTCATCGTTGCGATTCAGCTCGTCATTCTGGGGGTCATCATCTTCTTCCCGGAACGCACAAAGCAGCAACTCTTTTCCGAGTACGAGGAAGTCACACGTCCGGACATTACCATGAGCTTGCGCGAGCGCGAAGTGGATGATACCGTCCGGGCGATCGATGAGGCCGGATTGTTCGACAGGTACCGGTGGACCCGCGCGGTGGGAGTTGAAACACCGGACCGCGCGCTTCTGGTGCTCCCGGACAGTAATCTTGCCCAGTACTGGCACTTTGAATCTTTCCTGGTTTCTGCTCATGAGGCGGGACTCGGCGCGCTTATCCTCGACTTACGAGACGTGGCGGAGTTTGTTCCGCTGAAGGCAGAGGACGGGTCGCTCCGCACTACAAACCAGCGTATGCAGCTGTTTACAGACGCTGCGCGAAGGTGGCTCTTAGGCGTCGGCTTTTCCGAAATCGCTCTTGTCAGTTTCGGGACCGGGACACAATCCGCCCTTGACATCATTGAAGAATCGCCCGCGGGCGCGTTCGACTCCTGGATCGATGTGTCGGGCATGGCGTCACGCGAACGCTGGACCATCGCTCTCACTTCCCGGACAAGCTGGCCGCGGATATACCTCGTGACCGGAGAGAACGACCGGCATCTGGCCGACAGGAAAGAGGCGACGGGCAAGCTCATTGCACAGGGAGCGCAGGTAACGCACCGCATAGTTGGTTCCGCCGGTCCGATGCTTCTCGATGACGAAGGGTATCTCAACCGCGATCTGGAAAACGAAATCGTCGCGGATATTTTCCGCTGGGCAACCCGCGAGAATACCGTCGATTAGACGCACAATGAAATAAATTCTTACCGGTTTTTGGTACTATCCGCCGAAAATAACCACAGATATGCTGAAAATCTCTTTTTTTGGTGCGATGTACCCGGCACATACCTGGAGGCCGCTATGATAAAACGTTCAGTTACGGCGCTTTTATTCCTGTTCGTGACCTTTGCCCTTCAGGGCCAATGGGCGCCTTCCCTTGCGGATATCGATTTCTCAAAATCCGAGATTTCCCAGGCCGGGCCGGACAGTTTCTATGTACGGAATGTCAGGCTTCCGGATCAGACGGTGTCGGTCACCATTGCGCTAAGCGACGAAGGTATCTGGGAAATAACCGAGATAATTCCTGAGGGTGAAAATATCATACCGGCGGATGTCATTCTGGATTTCGCCACGGTGCAGCTTTCGGGAGATGATACAATAGAGATCGACTGGATTATCTACAGAGGCAGTATCCTGAGGGGCGTGCTCGGGCTCACCGGCGAGAACATCACCGTTTCCGATATGTTTTCTGTCCGTGGTCCGGTGAGACAGGCGGATGAATATCCAAAGGCTCTGTCCGATCTTCTGCAGGGCACGGGAACCGAAACTTCGGCAACCGAGCTCGCCTCTTTGCGGGAGGAATACGAACAAAAGCTGGCCGAGCTCACCTCCCGCTACAATTCGGTCGTCTCAGAGAGAGACACCCTCAAAGCCGATGCACAAAGCATCCCGGGCGACAGGCAGGCATTGGAAGCACAGATAGAGAAGCTCAAAGAGGAAAAGGCCTCACTGGAGATGCTGAAGGACAGCCTCGCCGCCGAAAACGTTTCGCTCCAGTCAATGGTCGATTCCCTCAGGAGCGCTGATACCGCTGCCATGATACCCGACCGTACGGTGTCTGTTTCAGAGTCACTGGTACAAAGCTACATCGACAAGCTCGATGGCCTGCAGGCGGAGATACAGGCCCTCCAAACGGAGGTAGTATCTCTGGAAAACCGGCTATCCTCGGAAATGCTCGCCGCAGCTGCCACAGTGTCACAATCCCTATCGGTCGCAGGCGCCCGTGGAACTGCCCCCTCTTCTTCCACCGGGAGCCAGCCTGACCGGACATCCTCTCTGGAGGCGCAGATAGCCGACTTGAGGGCCGAGAATTCTTTGCTCACCAAGCAGATGCAGCTCCTGGAAGAGGAAATCCGTTCCAGCTTCATAAGAAACGGCTTTATAGCGATGCTCCGGCCCACCCTCACCGAGACGGTTCTCACAAGCTTTGAGCCGTCGGACGCTCAACTTGGCCTCTGGTACGTAGGTGAAAAATCAGCCAAACAACTCGAAAAGAGCATGTTGTTCGGCAAACTGATCCTCCCTGTTACACAGGATGACCGTCCCTTTCTCTACTCCTTCAAAGCCCGTTCAACAGACCCGGACAATGAATGGGTCGGCCTTGGTCTTCACATTTTTGTGGAAAACGTTGAAAAACGCGGCTACGGTCTGGGTGACTCGCTCCTTGTCTGGCTCACACGCGACCAGGAGGTTTACAAGAACAACTATACCTACCTCCAGCTCTACCGGTCGGACGACGATGTCAACATGGAGCGGATGATGGACGCAGTCATACAAGAGCCGGTGACACAGTTCCTCAGGATAGAGGTCCTCTACCAGCCGGTACACCAGTACATCACGATTGCAGTCAACGGTGAAGAGAAAATCCGTTATAAAACATGGTTCGGTATCGAGGATGGAGTCCAGGTAGCGCTGAGGAGTCTCGGCACCGCCGAGTTCACCGATCTGAGCGTTATTACAACCGAATAATACAACTTCAACTCATTTATCAACTCTTGAGAACCGCCGCTTTTAGCACTCTTAACGCCTCTTCGCTGTCAAGCTCCTCGGTGAGGTCGAAAAAGGTGGTTCTTCCGTCCTTTGTGTGTACGGTCCTGTTCGCCAGAATATCCGCCACTTGTTCGCGGGTAAACTCGGCGAGGAGCATCTTACCAAACAGCAGGTCCTCCACCTTCGCATGACGGGAGGAAAAACGGAGGATCTCCACAACGGCCTCAACAGGGCCGGCGGAAAGGTGGATACCGTTCAAATTGGCCGATACTTCGGGTAACCGGAACTCCGCCCTGCGCGCCAGCAGCCCGTTTCTTACGCTGCCCGGTAGCGCCTTCTCCGGCGCGGTAGCGCCGGCAAAGTCGTTACGCGCAGTATGCCAGCCGGTCGATCCGCGAAGGACGAAGCACACGACGCAAGCGTTCCCGTGTGTAAAATGCTCGCGGAGCCGCGGATAGAAGCCGTTAACCAGGTAGAGATTCTCCTCACCCATGCGCTGGCAGTAGACACCGCTCCCGAGTTTGGTGTAGTCATTTTTGAGCCACCTGGCAGAAAGACCGGCCGCGTTAACCTCCGGATGTTTTTCCAGGTACTCTACCCCGCCGATCAGCTGCACACCTTCCCGTTTACCGCCGAAAGCCTCTTCAAAGCGTTGCCACATCCCGTCGGTCATTGCTTTTCGTGGAGCGTGAGCGGCAGTATCGATAATCCCGTAATGGGCGGCAATGATGCCGTGTTTTTCGATGTACGGGCCGGAGATTACAAAAGCGCTTTCTATCGATAGTCTGAAACTTTCGATCTTATCGAAAATGAATCCGGCCACAGCTTCGATGTCGGTTCCCTCCAAAGTCAACTCCGGTTTCATAAACAAGAGCATCTGATTCGAGCCTGCTGCATCACCGCTATTCAGAAAGAAATCGGCCGGGGTTTTCGCGCCGCTTCTTGCCTTCTCCAAAGCTTTGATAAGGTCGGCGATAAGATTGCTGTAATTCATCGCACCATGAAAATATAAATTTCGCAAAGGCGCAAGGGTATCAATACGCAGTGATAATACACCGTGTTGCTGCGCCCTGTTGCCACGTCCTGTTGCCACGCCGGCCGCTGTCTTGAAAACTCGCAAAAAATCTTGACCTTGTGACCGAAGATTGGGATATTGTCTGAGTACAACTTCTACAAGGATCACGATATGCCTGATATTGAGACCCGAAAAGTCATAATAATCGGTTCAGGGCCGGCTGCGCATACCGCGGCCATCTATGCAGGGCGTGCAGAGCTATCCCCTCTCCTTTTTGAAGGCTTTATGGCCGGAGGTGTCGCGGCCGGGGGCCAACTGACCACAACTACGGAAATCGAGAACTTCCCCGGCTTCCCCGAGCCCATCGGCGGGCCGGACCTCATGGTCAAGATGCGAGAGCAGTCAATTCGTTACGGAACCGAGGTCAAAACGGAAACGGTCACTTCTGTCTCATTGAGCTCAAGACCGTTTACCGTAACATCTGATTCCGGTGACTTCAAAACCGGGGCGTTGATTATTGCCACCGGTGCGACGGCCAAGCGGCTGGGTATGAAGGGGGAACAGGAATACTGGCAAAAAGGCATCTCCGCCTGCGCCGTCTGTGACGGAGCCCTTCCTGTCTTCAGGAATAAACCGCTTGTTGTCATTGGCGGGGGAGATACGGCATGCGAAGAAGCAAGCTACCTCTCGAAGTTTGGGAGTACCGTTACCCTGCTTGTCCGGCGTAACGTGCTTCGCGCGTCCCAGTCAATGCAGAACCGCGTACAGAGCAACGGCAAAATTCACATTCTCTGGGAAACCGAAGCTCTCGAAGCTCTCGGCGAGCAATTCTTGACCGGTGTTCGCGTGATCGACAAAAAATCCAACAAAGAGAAGACAATTGAAGCCTCCGGGCTCTTCTATGCGATAGGCCATACCCCCAATACGGAGTTCCTTGCAGGTCAACTGAAAACTGATCCGGATGGTTATCTCATCACGCAGCCCAATTCCACAAAAACGGAAATTCCAGGCGTCTTTGCCTGCGGCGATGTCCGGGACAAGGTGTTCAGGCAGGCGGTGACCGCCGCGGGAACCGGGTGCATGGCGGCGCTGGAAGCTGAACGGTTTCTTGCATCGTTAGAATAGCCCCGGATTGCACCCGGTCGTAGCAGGCAGGCGCAGGCAGGCAGGTCCTTCTTGACCTCGCACAGAGAGGTGTTTAAGCTAACAGCCTGATTTTGACATCTGGAGCGATACGTATGAAAAGATGTTTCCTGTATCCCGGACAGGGGGCACAGTATTCAGGTATGGGAAAGGATCTCTGGGAGAAGAGTAAACCCGTACAGGAGCTTTTTTCCGGAGCCTCCGATGAGACAGGAATCAACTTGACAAAGGTACTCTTTGAAGGAACCGACGAGGAGCTCCGGCAAACGGAAAATACCCAGGTGGCGGTGACCGTCGTGAGCCTGGCCGCGATGACCTACCTGCGCGAGCACGAGGTTACATCGGACGCGTGCGCCGGTTTCAGCCTTGGTGAATACGCGGCCCTTGTCGATGCCGGCGTCCTCTCGCAAAAAGGGGTGTTCAGGCTGGTAAGGAAGCGCGGCGAGTTCATGGCAGATGCCGCGTTACGGCTTGACGGAGGTTCCTCGGGTATGGCGGCGGTACTCGGGCTTAATTTTGAGCAAGCTTCCCGTGTTCTTGACGATTTGAGCGGCGAAGACATCTTTCTCGCCAACCACTCGGGCCCGACCCAGATCGTCCTTTCAGGATCGGATAAGGCCCTGTCCAGAGCTGATGAGCTTTTCGATAAGGCCGGCGCTTTGCGTTTCGTCCGCCTGAAGGTATCCGGGCCGTTTCACTGCCCGCTTATGAAAGCCGCGAGAGATGATCTGGCCGAATACCTTAAGGACATCGAGTTCAAAGATCCGGTAAAGCCCGTTTTTGCTAATGTCACCGGCGCCGAGGTTTCAACCGGAGCGGAGGCCCAAAGACTCTGTGTTGAACAGATCGTTTCTCCGGTCAGATGGGTTCCCATCGAGGAAAAAATCGCCGCCATGAGCTTTGACCAAATCTATGAGGTTGGTCCGGGCAAAGTGCTCACCGGACTCTGGAAATCCTTCACGAAAGCTTCGCGCTGCATGCCTGCGGGCACGGCGGAGGAAATCGCAGGTCTTGCGGTATGAACCTCGAAAAGCGCAAACGCATCGTCATCACGGGGATGGCGACAATAAACCCGCTCGGCGATACCCTTGACGGCTACGTCGACAATCTGCTCGCCGGTGTCTCCGGTATAAAAAAGTGGAAATCTCTCGACGTATCAGGCATTCAATGCAAAGTCGGCGGCGACCTGGGTGACTACGACTGCAACCTGGCGCTCGGCAAGTTCGAGAACGATCTTGGCAACGAACAGTACAGGAAGATCAAGAAGCTCTTTCGGACGGCCACTTTTTCCTCAAAAACGGCGGTGCTCTGTGCCCTCGGCGCCTATAAGGATGCAGGTCTGTTCTCGGCGCAGATCGATCCGTATCGTGTTGGTACCATCGTCGGCGGTCACAACTTCAACTCAAAGTATCTCTACGACAACGGTGTTCAGTTCAGAGAGGAACCGGAGTTCATCGACGCGCTGAGCGGAATTGAAGGGATAGACCCGAGCATCCCGGGGCTGATAACCGAAGCCCTCGGCATCTACGGCCCGTCCTTCACCGTCGGCGGCGCGTGCGCGAGCGGCAACCTGGCGCTGCGTATAGCGTTCAACGACATACTCCTCGGTGAGTGCGATATCTCGCTCGTGACCGGCGCGGTGTTCAATATGTGTACTGCAGACATTCACGCATCCGAGTTCATCGGCGCCGTATCGACAGAGAAAGAGTTCATGGAGAATCCGCAACGCGCCTCACGCCCGTTCGATACACGGCGTGACGGTTTCATCTATTCCCACGGGGCCGGAACCCTCGTTATCGAGGAACTGGAGGCCGCCAAAGCCCGGGGCGCACGTATCCACGCTGAAGTTCTCGGCGTAAAGGCCAACGCGAACGGCAACCACCTTCCCAAGCCGGACGCCGGGAAGCAGGCGCGTCTTATAAAAGATCTGCTCGCTTCCTGCGGCGTACAGCCCGGTGAAGTTGATTTCGTGAGCTGTCATGCTACCGGAACCCCGGTGGGCGACATCGAAGAGATAGACGCGATAAAAGAGGCCTTTGGTGAGCATGCGTACAAACTCAAATTGAACGCGCCAAAATCCATGCTTGGCCACACGTGCTGGGCTGCGCCGATAGTCGAGACCATCGGCGGGATCATGCAGATGCACCGTGGAGAGCTTCATCCGACAATAAATGTCGACGAGGTGGATCCCGCAGTCGATCTCGATATCTGCCTCGGCGGGCGCGTCAGCCACAAAATCAATATCATGTTGAAAAACAGTTTCGGCTTTGGCGGTCTCAACAGCTGCAGCCTGATAAAAAAGTACGAAGAGTAAAGGTGAAAAAGATATGAATGTGTTCGTTACCGGCGGTTCGCGTGGGATCGGAAGGGCAATCGTTCTCAAAATGGCGCAGGAAGGCCGGAACGTCGCCTTTACCTACCGTAACAACAAGGATGAGGCCGATGCCACCATACGTCTGGTGTCACAATCCAACGCCGATGTTACCGTCGCGGCCCATCGTCTCGATGTGAAGAGCTCCGAGCAAGTTGAGAACGTGGTGTCGACGGTCCTGGATGATTTCGGCAAGATCGATGCGGTGGTAAACAATGCCGCAATCCTCCGCAACAACGCCGCCGCGCTGATGAGCGATGAGGAGTGGGACGAGGTTATCGCGGCCAACCTTTCGGGCCCGTTTTACGTTATCCGGGCGTTTCTCATGCACTTCATTGCCGAGCGTTTCGGAAGGATCATCAACATATCGAGCCTTGCGCAGGACGGCGCCAGCGGGCAGATTAATTATGCCGCGAGCAAAGCGGGTCTCATCGGTCTTACAAAATCGATCGCCAGGGAATACGGGCCCAAAGGAATCAGCTGCAACATAGTGACCGTCGGCCTCGTGGAAACAGACATGGTTCGCGATAATTTAGCGGAACAACTGTCTGAGGTCTGGCTCCAGTACTGTCCAATGAAACGTCTCGGGACTCCGGAAGAGATATCGTCCCTCGTTCATTACCTCACCACCCCGGAGGCGGGATTCATAAACGGGGAAGTAATCCGCGTCTCAGGCGGGCTCACCTACGTACCTTGAACGTGAGGAGAAATGCGAAAGTGAAACATCATATAGGAATCGAAAGCTTGAATCTGTACGGGGGCTCGCTCTATCTTGATCAGGAAAAACTCGCCCGTGCACGCGGACTCGACCCGGAAAAGGTAGTGCGGGATTTCCTCATCGATACCCGTACGGTCATCCCTCCTTTCGAGGACACCGTCACCATGGGAGCGAACGCCGCTTTGCCTGTGGTCAAATCCGTCGACCGGGAGAGTATAGGGATGCTCATAGTCGGCACCGAGAGCTCGGTAGACTTCGGTAAGCCTATCAGTACGAACATAATGGGAGCCCTCGGGCTTGGTCCACATCTGCGGAATTATGAGACCAAACACGCGTGCTACAGCGGGGTCGCCGCTCTCGATACCGCGGTAAACTGGATAGCGTCTGGTTTGAACCGCGGGCGTAAAGCGCTGGTGATCTCAACGGATTTCAGCAGGATGCATCTGAACACCAAGGAAGAATTTGTCCTCGGCGGGGTTGCCGCTGCAGCCCTGGTCAGCGAACAGCCGCGGATTGTCGAATACGAGATCGAAAAAAGAGGCACCTGGTCTTCCGATGTCTATGATACCTTCAGGCCGAGCGCCCGGGAAGAAATGGGAAACAACGAAGTGAGCCTTTTCACCTATATGGACGCCATTGAAGGCGCCTATCTGCACTACCGGCGGATGTCCGGTGAAGAGGGTTCTCCGGAGGAGCTTTTCAGTTACCTCGCCTATCATACGCCCTTTCCGGGTATGGCGTTCCAGGCCCACCGGACACTGCTCAACCTCGACGGGCGGAGACCGAAAGACGAGGTGATGAAGAGTTTCGATGCGAAAGTCGTCCCCGGTCTCAAATACGCAAGAAGAGTGGGAAGCACCTACGGCGCCTCCAATTTTGTCGGGCTTGCCGGTATAGCAGGCTCTGTGGGAAAGACAAACGGCCGTGCCCGGATCGGTTTTTTCTCATACGGTTCAGGAGCTATCGGTGAGTTCTACAGCGGGGTCCTCTGCGACGGCGCTGCGGAAGCGATTGCATCGATGGCAATAGACCGGACGCTTGACGAGCGCACCGAAGTGAGTGTCGATGAATATGAGACCATCGAAAGAACCCGGGAAAGCTACATAGAGAATCCGGATTTTGAGCCCGACCTTTCCCTTCCCGCAGGGTTATACTCACGATTTTACGGGGGGAAACGGCGGCTCATACTCAAGAACGTAAAGAACTTCTACAGGACCTACGAGTGGAGCTAAACACGCCGGTCGAGTCAACGGAAGATTCCGGGCTTCTCATTGTTACACTCAACCGCGGCAAGGAAGGAAACCCTCTTACCCCCCACTCGCTCTCGGCTCTTGAAGCTGCCTTTCGCAAAGCGTGCGCCGACCCGGCCATACGGGTTATTCTGCTCCGTTCCAACGCTGATACTTTCTGCACCGGGATGGATCTGCCTTTGCTCGCGGACAACGGCGGTGACATGACCGCGCTCGAGGAGGCCGTCACGAGCTATAGTTCGGTGCTCAACGCGATCTATGCTTGCGACAAACCGGTAATCTGCTGCGTTTCCGGGGAGGTCCGGGCCGGCGGTGTGGGCCTGGTATGCTGTTGTGATATCGTCTGCGCCACCGGCGACTCGGTTTTCTCCTTAAGCGAGGTGATTTTCGGTCTTGTCCCGGCCAATGTTTTTCCATACCTGCTGGGCTACAGGGTCACTCCTCAGAAAGCCCGTTATCTTGCCCTGACAACCCGACAGCTTACGGCGGCGGAAGCACTTTCACTCGGCATTGTCGACGAATTGGCCGATCGAGGCAAAATGGAGCAAACGCTCAAAGCCAGAATCCGGCAGCTCATGCGCTGCTCACCGGACGCTCTCTCCCGGGTGAAACGCGTTACCGCCGGGATGACCTGGAAGGATTTGCAGGATGCCCGCGCCATTGCGGTGAAAACTCTCACCGATATCGCGGCCGATCCCGCGGTGCTCGAGGCGATACGCGCCTTCAGGGAGGGGATGACGCCATCCTGGTTTTCAACGCATAAACCTTCCCAAAAATTATTTCTGGAGGAACGCACGTGAAAAATCCGGTAACTCTGGAAATCACCAAAGAAAAGATAGCCGTCGTGACGATGCAGGACACTGAAGGACAGAATGTATTCTCAGATTATCTCATCAACGGTCTGATACGCGTTGTTGATGAGCTCGAGGAGAAACACCGGCCTCCGGTGATGGTTCTCCGCGGTCTGCCTGATGTATTTTCCGGGGGAGCGGAAAAAGACACCTTAATCGGCCTTGCCGAGGGTAAACTCCACGTGAAAGATCTTCTTGTCTCGGAACGGTTGGTGAATACGCCGTTTCCCGTGATCGCTGCCATGGAAGGCCACGCCGTCGGAGGCGGTCTGATCATGGCGGTCTGTTGCGACATCGTTGTAGCGGCTCTGGAGAGCCGCTACGGGGCGGTATTTATGAACATGGGCTTCACCCCCGGGATGGGCTGCACAACTCTCCTGCAGGAACTTGTCGGCCCGTACATCGCAAATGAAATGATGTTTACGGGAAGACGTTTCAAAGGAAAGGAACTCGCCGGGAAAAGCACCAATATCAATTACATACTTCCCAAAATTGAAGTGATGGGCAAGGCGATGGATGTCGCTTTACAGGTGGCGGAGAAGAATATAGAATCGGTCTACCTTTTGAAATACGCACTATCAGCAAGAAAAAAGAAGTTGCTCATCGACGCGCGGGTCCAGGAGGATTTTATGCACCGGCTGAGCTTTGGTTTCCCTGAGACAAAGGAAACCATCAAGAACTTCTACGTAGAGTAGCCTATCATGATTCAGATTGATCTTGCCGGGCAAACCGCGCTCATCACGGGCGGGACCCTCGGCATCGGCAGGGCGACGGCGCTCCAGCTTTCCCTCGCCGGGGCGAAAGTCTTCGTCACCTGTAA
>JAFGHN010000104.1 GCA_016930115.1 Spirochaetales bacterium
TCGCGGCGTCGCCTTGATCCCCAAGCGATGCCGATCGCGACGAAGTAGATGTGCGTCAAAATAGCCGGATATATGAGGATAATCCCGCGAAAAGCAGCCGTTATTCTCGCCCAGGGCGGGCTGAAAGCACGAATGATGGCGCTCAGATGAGCGATCTCTATACAGAAGACATCACGCGCTACCCGAAAAAAAATACGAGATATCGGAGGCGCTCCGATATCTCGTATCACCGTGCGTTTCTTCAGTCTATTTCTGCCCGGCAACGAAAAACTTCGGATAATAGCTGAACGCACGCGGGTTCTTATACCAATCAGCTCTTTCCTCCACGGCCCGATCAAGGTCGCCCTGTTCCATCTCGCCGCTCTCCACCATGGCTTTATACAAGGCATCAACCGGCTTTTGGATCTCGCTCTTAGCGTAGTCTTCATCGTCACAGTGCCTCGGCAATAAATCCCACGAGCCCGGTTTGAAACGGTAAGCGCCATGGTATGTCACCGTGTCTGACCTCACGCTTATTTCCAGGTTCTCGAGCCCGACTTCCGTAAACCACCCGGCGCATTTTCGGCCCGCCTGTGGATCAAAATATGAAATCATGTAGCCGTCAATTTTCTTGCGCTCCTCTTCCATAAATACACCGGGTTTTACCCGGGTGTTCTTATACCGTTCGAACACGCGCTCGTAATGGGCGTTCAACGTGATCCAGGCTTTTTCCCAATAGGGGCAGTGCGGGAAACGGATACCTGAAAGAGCGTCACGTACACCGGCGGCGATTACCCAGCCCCCGGGCTTCACGACACGGCGCTGCTCCTTTAGCGCAAGAATCGGATCGATGAGAAAGTGTGTTACCGTGTGGCTGTACACGATATCGAAGGAGTTCTCCTCAAAGGGCAATTCGTGGCAGTCGCCGGTGAGGAACTGAATATTGTTCGTGTTCCCGGCGTCTTCAATCGATTCGGCTGCGGCGGTTATGCTTTCGGCATCGGGGTCGAGCCCGATCGTCTTTCCCGGATACACATACTCGCCAACGCAGCAGGTAATCGATCCCCTGCCGCACCCGATATCGAGCGCTCTCATCCCGCGCCCGAGATACCTCGTTATCTCCGGTATCGAGTTATCCAGCGTTCGATATTCCATCCTGAACTGTTTTATTGGCATACTCGTTCTCCTCTCAACGGCCGGCGCGTTCGGGCACCAGGCCGATCGATTTTCTCGTGACCTTCCATACGGGCGGACCAAGTTACAGGTCAATATGAACCGCATATGATATTATTGATCAAATGCGCTTGGATATTGTATATCCTCTCGCGTGGCTCGGTGTCGTTCACGTTTTCTCGATGCCATTTTCTATCAGCATCGAATACGTGTTTCACCATCCGGCTCACCAATGACGCGACCCGTTCCTTTTGATATACCGCGTCCAGCACGCCATGGTTAATTCTCATTACATCAGCCATCTTTTTCCTCCCTCATCGTTCTACCTGTTACATAACAGGCTATTACTATCAATGCAAAACCCGTGCCAACATTTCGTTTCTTCATTCACGCCATTTCCCAGCCTTTCGATTCGGCGTTATTTTCAACTTCAGTCCAGGACCAACTCATGCGCCAAAGATTCGTGTTTCTTAGCCCTGGCTGCGCGGATCGAAACTATGAGGATAATTCCGATCACGGGAAGTGCCGCACTGAAAAATGAAGTAGTCGAGATGCCAAAGTTCTGAAAAACATTTCCTGCAACCGCACATCCAAGCGCAAGCGCTATCCATCCCATGGTTTGAAACAACGATACTCCCCGTCCCAAAGCCTGCGGATCGACAATGTCGGTAACGAACGCCGCGCCGACATTCATACTCACCATGCCGACCTTCACAAAGATTACAACAACCCAGAAATGCCAAAGGGATTTTGATACAGCGAGCATAACCATACAGAGTGCATATCCCAGGTAACAAACTACCATGACTTGCCTGCGCCCCAATTTGTCTGATAGCCACCCGATGACGAATGGAAAGGGCAGACTGACCAACCCGGCTATTACAACCGTGCTCGTCATTGCGGTAGCCAGAAATCCCAGACTATTCATCGATAAGGATCGTCCCAGCGACGCCATCGAGTTTATCGTTACCACAACTAATTGAGCCGCAAGCAAGATAAAAAAAGCCTTCCCGAAGCCTGATTTCTTCGCATTCGCCTGAACCGTACGATTCGGAACCCGCTCCATCTCTTTGTCTTTTACAAACATGGAAATAACAAGAAGGGCGATAGAGAATAGGCAAAGCGCAAAAAACATAGTTGAATATCCCCATCGATCCACCAGAGGGCCGACGGACAAACCGCCAACGATGCTTCCCAATCCGTTGGCCATCGCGATAATGCCAAGCACCCGTCCTCGCTCATTTTTACCCGCGAATAGTCCGGCAAGAATGGTAAAAACAGAAAACGCCATGCCGGCAGAAAACCAGACCGCCGCGGTTGCCCCTGCCAATTGCCACATATTTCCAGCCATCCCCATCAACCACAGCGAAGGGATCATTACTACACCTGATACGATGAGCAAGGGCTTTCTGCGCTGATATCTATCGGACAGCCAGCCGCCAAGAATCGAGCCTGCGGCAACAGCCAGGAAAGAAATGGCCAGGTAGTAGCCTGACACTGCCTGCGACGCTCCGAGCTGAAGTGAGTAAATAGGTAAAAGCGGCATGAGCCCGTTTCCTATTGTCCACGGTACCAAGTTGCCGAAGAAAAGTAACAATAACTGTTTCTTATTCATAGCACCCTCCATAACGAACTATTGAAAGCGGATGATGATACTGGTTATGTGCTACGGCATCCTGTACTTCTATTGCATATGTTGTGCCAAACGGCGAAAGGTCGGATATTCGGCAATTGAGCATCCCGCGGCGCCCAAACGCTTTTCCTGCTTCACAACGTTGGCGATGTGAAAATGAGGCTGCTCGTTATGGTGCGGCGCACCGGCCACTTTGCTACGAGATATCCGAGGTTCTCCGGCATATCGGATGTTCCCGGCGCGATAGGGATCTCCATCGCCGCTTCCGCCAGCAACTCCGGCGACATCGCTCGCTGGGTATCGCAGGGAAGAAGCAAGGAATCCCGGGAGCACGTGGCTTTGCCTGTCGGGCAAAGCCGGCCGTGTGGCGGCGGAAGTTATGAGAAAGCCTGCCGGGCCTTTTCCTTCCTCGTCTTTGCGTGGAGTCGCTCGACCTGAAGGCAAAACGCTTCGAGCTTGGCTTCTATCCCCTGGGTGAACACCTGTCCGTCCACCTCGAGGGTAAGAAACGGCAGGTAGGGAAACTCTTTCATCACATCTCTCACCAGCTCCGGCTCTTCGGCGCAGGTCAGCTTGTTTTCACTCAGACGCCGGCTGATCACCGCCTCCCCCACCCTTCCGGGCATGCAACCGAAAGGCTGAATCGAGATGACGCCTGAAACATCTTCGATGAGCTCGGTAATCGTCGTCCCGGTGATGAGGATGCTCTCGCAGATGAGGGTCTGCGGGATGAGGTCTTTCGCGTTGTTGAAGACCTTTTCGACATCGACGAGGCGGTACTCGTAGAGCCCGGAACGCGCAAGAATGTCTTTTATCCTTTTTTCGAAGCGTCGTTTGGGGTAGGTTTCCAGGGTTTTTCGTATGCGGTTTGCCAACACGGCTTTCTGGACGAGTTTCTTCTTTACCACAAAATCGACGTAATAGAGCCACTCGTGGAGCCCGGCCACACGGAGGATAATACCGCGTTCGGCGAGTCTTTCGACGATGTGCTGCCGCGCGAAATTGTTCCTGCGGACGTACATCTCATTGATGAGACTGACCATCGGCACGTCGTCAAGCGCCGCTTTCTTCTCGATACCCGCCAGCGCCTGTGCGCACGCCGCCAGGCTCTTCTCCACACCGGCCCATTTCTCATGCTCAAGGCTGTCGATGATGCGGTCCACCGCGCTGTCAAAAACGGCCTTCGCGCCGTCGACATCCTTCGCTAGCACCAGAAGCGCCGCGTACATCTCCTCGAGAACATCGGTAAGCACAATACTCTGCCAGAGCCGCAAAGTGGTCGCCGTGCCGAATCCCATGTAACCGTCTTCCTGAGACAGACTCAAGAAGGCGACGTCTCTGATCCGCAGCTTCTCAACGATGTTCTGCATCATGACATAGTACGACCCGAACCGGCATGGGCCCGAATCGCCGGGCATGAAATAGACAAGGAGCTCGTCGCTGTCGGGCCGGGTCCTGAGATACTTGATGAGGCTTCCGGTGGTAATGGCAGCGGGAAGGCACTCTTTCCCGGAGGTGAATCCAAGCCCGATGTTGAACTCTTCTCTCGTCGGGTCGGGAACCGCGTCTGCCTTTATTCCCCTTCTCCGGAGCACCGCGGTGACTGCGCGGGAGCAGTTGTCCATCATCGAGGGGACAAGCATGTGAACCCGCGGGCTCGTGAGCTTGTAACGTTTTCCATCGGAATCGATTATTCTGATCCGGTTACCGGTGTTGGCGGTATGCGCGATCTTGAAACTCGCCCCCGGCTCGGCAGGCCGGCGCCGGCTGATCTCGATGTATGACTTGACGATATCCAGGAACGCCTCGATACGGGTATCGATCCCCACATCGGCGGTGTGATTATCGAGCTCGAGGGTGAGCGACGGCTTTCGTCCCATCTCTTTCCTGAAAAAATCGACGAGGAACGAATCGGGCCCGCAGCTGAAGTTGGTAATGTATGTGCCAAACAGCGACGGGTGCCTGCCCACAAGCTTTGCGGCTTTGACGATGATCTCGCCCGCGCCCCAATAGACGTGCTCCGGCGCTTGCTGAGATTCGAAATCGAGAAAATCACACGGGATAACGAAGTAACCGCGGGAGGCGAACTTATGCGGGATGCCTTTATTCCCGAGCTTCGTAAAGGCGTTGTACGCCCTGCCGAAGAGGACGATGCCGACGGCTCCAGGTTCGCTTTCAAGACGCTGGATCGCCTTTCTACCGGCCTCTTTGAACTCATCGAGCATTTCCTCGAGAATGGCGACGGCTGCCCTGTAGGCTTCCCGCGAATCCTTACGGCTGTGTCCCAGCGAAATCCCGATGTCGACAAAAACCTTCTCCTGGGACCGGTATCCGGCGGAAAAATCCAGCACGGGGGTGAGGAGTTTCTTGGTTTTCAACTCGTCAAAGGCGCTCTTGAGATAGCTGGGCTCAGCGTGGACGATGGGACAGGTCACCGCAACGTTCGCACGGTTCGCCAGATACACCGCCTTGATGTGAGGCATGAACAGTATATCGGGATCGCGTTTCAGAAGACTTTCAAAGACACCGTGTGAGATTTCCGCGGGATAGCAGAAGGCCGCGCCGCGGCGGTCTATCCCGTCCTCGCTCACCTCGGCGTCATGTATGACGGTGTAACCGAGTCTGGAAAAAAAATGGAAATAAAGCGGGTAATAGGTGTTTGTCAGAAGAGACCGGTTGATCCCCACGGTTCTACCGCCGGGCCCGGAGGCCGGCCGCCCCTGCAGCTTTCCATCGGCATATTTCTCAAAGACAAGCTTCTCACGGAGCTCCACGAGGTCCAGGGCTCCGACGTCGTACTCTTCATGCCGCCGGAGCTGGTTGTAGTACCTGTCGCAGGCGCCGCCGAAAGGGTAGGTCTTACCCTCGATGACGATACGGTTTATCTCGCACTTCCTGTCGCACTTCTCCTTCCCGCCGCGGCAGACAAAGGGTTCTTTGTAGATAACTTCCCTTCCGGCCAAATTCTCGAGATTGAA
>JAFGHN010000105.1 GCA_016930115.1 Spirochaetales bacterium
ACTTGATCGGCGTTATTCATTTCCACGATCGTTTTTGCCGTCAACCCCGGCGTTTTCAAGTATGCAAGCCAGCCGTCAAAGGCGTTGTGCAGTATTTTGAGCGCGCGGCCCACCCCGTCGGTCTCTATGGCGATACCGTGTCCGAACGGGCCGTGTATGATATTGTTCACAATCCGTACGTCTTGGCTTCCGGTGAGCAGCACCCCTGAGCTGATGTTCGTCCCCTTACCGATGACCATCGTATTGTTGGCCAAAGTGAGACTTGACCGTCTGGCATGTATCCCGATGAAATCCCTGGTGTCGCTGCCGCTCAACATGTTATTCAACATCGTTCCCGTGCAATTCGAAAGGTCGAGAAGATACATGAACTCTGCCCCACCCAACCCGCGCAGCCGGCTCGACTCAAGCTGAATATCCGAGCCTTCCGCCATAAGGGCAACCGCGCCTCTGGCCGCACGCGCATCGATTTTGGCGTTTTTCAGGTGAATTGACGAAAACGAGGCATCCAGACAGGTCGATATCCAGGCCTCTCGGTTGCCGATGAGAATCACGCCATCGCTTTCCAGGTCGCACTCAACGAGTTGCAGCGCTATGGCTTTTGTCTTCCCCTGCCCCGAGTCTATCCGCGTACCATAAAGCTCTATTGAGCTGGAAGTGGCACGAAGCCCCGCGGTCCTTCTCCCGGTTCCCGGTTCCAACACGGAAGCGCTCATTATCAGACTCCCAACGCGCGACGCAGTGACAAGTTCCACGTCCCCGGCGGAATCTTCATACCCAACCGAGCTTTCGTTCATATTGAATTTGCTGCCTGAAATCCTGAGGAGCCCGCGGGCATTCACGTCTCGTACAAAAAACACACCCTTCTTGATCGTCACCTCGCCGGCCTTCTGTTCATAAATCGGGTAAGGTCCGCATGAATCGAAGAGAAACCGGCAGTTTGAAATCTCGAGATTGCCGCCTTCCTGGCCGATCAACGTGCCGCCAATGCTATCTGAAACCGAACGCACCGTGAGATTATTCAGACTGACGTTCGCCGTATTGCCGATACTCAACACGGTGCCGTTCGCTGCGAGTTCCTTTGCGACCACAAGATTCGTCGTATCCGAAGCTTTTGTTTCCTTCCAGCTTCCGTCGGCAAAGCCTCCGTAGATCGCAAGGACGCCCTCAAGAGCAATTCGCTCGTAAAGGGTATACGATCCTTCGGCCAGATAAATTGTCTTCCTTTCCGATGAGCTTGATTCTTCGATAGCTGCCGATAGTGTACGGAAAGGTCTGCTTCTCGATCCGTCGAAGAGGTCGTTACCGTTCGGCGACACATACACCACCTGTCTGTCGATATAGGCTGTCCATTCATGCGTACGGATACTCTGATTACCGGCGTCATCTTTCGCATACGCCGAGATGACGTATCTGTCGATCCCACCCGATAGCGACTTCAAAGTGATAGGTCCACTGTAAAGAGCGTAACTTCCTCCGTTTACAGATATATAAGCGTTTCCTTCTGCGTACTGAAGTTCCACCTGAAAATCATTCTGGAAGAACATCTCTTCACGCCAACCCGGAATATCCGGCGCAGGAGGTGGTGTCTTGTCGATGGTAAACCGCACGATCTGTTCTTTTACGGGCGAAGAGTTGCCCGGTTTGAACACCGCCGCCCTTACTGCGAAGCGAAGCGTCTCGCCCGGCGCCGCATCAAAGGATAATGTCTCCGGCATCGCCGCAGAGAACGGGCTCACCCGCGCCGGAATCGGACCGTTTGTCGTCACGTCATACCTGACGTCCGCCTGGTTCTCCGCCCGTTTTATGGTACACCGGGAATTGTAGAGCATCCCATTTTCCACGCCGCTGAAGAGACTTTCGGCAGTACGGCCGGGCAAGTCCAGTGACATCGAGCCAAGCTCGCTTCTGTTCCCGGCTTTGTCCTTTGCGTAGTAGGCCAATACGAGAGATTCCTGGTTCTCCTCATAGGGGATGGTGAAAGGCCCGGAATAATCGTGGTAACTATCCAACGACACCTCTCTGTCCGCCGCAACCATGTAATGGATGTTGTTCTCGGCGGTGCCCGGCCAGGCTATCGATACCGTTGAATCTCCGGCAAACTGGACCTGTGGAGCGGGTGCTGATTGAGGCTTGAGCCGATCGACCGTGAAACGGGCAACCGACTGGGCGCTACCGTTTCCCACTTCATCGACAGCGAGAAACCGTATGGTATACACGATCTCCCTGTTGGCCTCACCGCGCAGTGTGAGACTCTCCCCGTATCTGCTTGAAGTGCTTGCCGGGACAGCCGGAAGAGAACCATCCGTCGACATCTCATAATACACCGGAAAGGGAGACAGAACTGTCAATACAACGTTGTCACGTGAAAGGCCGGCCGGAGGAACTCCCGAGATGACCGGTTTGGGCGGCGGTTTTTTGTCCACGGTTACTCTGTATGTTTCGGGATTCGCCGTGGTATTACCCGCGTCGTCTACCGCAGCCAGGAGTAACCTGTAAGCCTTTTCCTCACCGTGTTCGGCATCGAGGCGTATCGGGCCGGTGAAACGGCGCGCTTTCCCGCCGAGGGGATCGACGAGCTCGTCCTTATCAGCCGCTATCGAAACGAAAACAGCATCCGCCGACACCGGCGGCGGAAGAACAAAAACCGCGTGGCTGTAGGAGGCGCCGTTCACGATACCTCCGGGCACCGGCAGTTCGGGCGGTTCCAGGTCAATGATGAACGCAAATTCGCGAGCTTTCCCGTTTAGCGCCCCTTCCCTCAAAAACGGTTTCAGCTTCACGCGGTAGGTGACTCTCTCGCCGTCCACGCCATCAAAGGATACTCCTCCGGCCAAAAGGCTTGAGTTTCTTTCGGGATCAGGGGGCTCACTTCCATCGGTAGTGAAGGTGTAATACACCAGCGGAGCATCTTCCGGCGATTTTGGAACGAGTTTCTGCGCGGATTTGTAGATTCCGCCATTTCGCGGGCCGTCGTAATCCGGGAGCCAGGGCGTTCGCCTGTCATCGGTGAGCTGGAAAGTCGGGGAAACGGAACTTGCGTTGCCGCTTCTGTCAACCGCAATCGCCTTTATCTTCACTTGATTCAACTCACCATCAACGGGGTGGACCGCTATCACGCCGTCATAATGATCTGAACCGGTGTCAGGCATCTTTGGCTCTGAACCGTCCGTCGTCATGGTGAAATACACTTCTTCAGGGCTCACTATTTTCACGCTACCGGCCGCCAATTGAAATTCCGGCGGATCGGGAGGAGTCTTGTCCACAAGCACGCGAAACGGATCCGTCGGTACAGAGAAGTTGCCGGCTGTGTCTGTTGCTGCAAACCTGAACGCAAATATCCTCTCCATGCCGTATGGCACGTTCAGCTCGATATACCCCTCCTCGCTGACATACGAGCTCAAACCCGGCTCCGCCGGGAGTGTATCGTCCAGAGTCATTTCAAAGATGATTCTTGTGCCAAACTCGCTTTTCACCCCTATCGTAATCCCGCCGGCCGCGTTCCTGCCGAGATACGTAATCTCCGGAGCGGCGGGCGCGATACGGTCAAACGTAACAAGGGAAGATGAAACCAGGCTTTTGCGTCCGTTTGCACCGAAACCCGCCGCTTTGATCAACAAAGAACCCGCCTTGCTCTCTTCAGGAAGCTTCAACGCAAAAGGTCCCCGGTATTCCGTGGATGATCTGTCCGGCGAGGTACCGTCTATGGTGTAGTGGATTGCCGCATCCTCGGGTCCGAGTATCCGCACTTCCGTATCTTCGTTGAGCGGTGGCGTGTGGCTGAAAAGGATCTCCGGTTGAGACGGGGTCCTATCGTCGAGAATAAAAAAATAACGCGACTCGGGAATTCCGTTTCCGATATCCGTTTCGCCGATTACCCGGAATGCGATGTACTTCAGACCATTTCTCACAAGGTCGATCTTGAAGGGAGTCTCGTAAGCGAGCGCTTTCCGCGCGGCCGGCGTGTCGTCAAGGCTGTAGTACAGAATGTCTCTCGATTCAAGTTGTATGAGTAACAGTTTGTCGTGTATGCCGCTCTCGAGCCGGATCAAATCAACATCCGGCTCATCGACGGTAAACTCGACCATCGAGGTCCGTATTTCTCCGGTCGACCTGAGCTTTCCGGCCACCCTCACCCGTATCACGCCGTCGATATTGAGCAAAAACGGTCTTCGGTATTCAGCACCAAAGACTGCTGGGTCTTCACCGCCAAGGCTGTATTTGATCCACTCGTACCCGGAAGACCGTATTACCAGATACTGCCGGTTGGCGAATACACCGGCCACCGGGCTCAGTATCTGCAATCCCTCTGATGATACCGATTCAGAAGTATCGATGGTGTACGTCCAGACTCTCAAATCACTCGAATTGCCGGCGGAGTCCACGGCAAATGCCTTTATGGTGTGAGAGACAACTCCCCTATTTTCCGCCGGGAGCTCGATTGGCGCTCCGGTCCAAAGCCTCGCGTCCTCACCAAGACAGCCGTTTACGCACACGTAATAGGAACAATCAGGATCTTCCGGTTCAAAGGGCAAGAGGGAAACGGCTATGGGGTTCCCGTAGGTACCCTCGGGAATGCTGACCGAAGGGGCAAGTGGCGGCCTTTTGTCTATTACGTATGAAAACTCCTTTTTGCGAACGGTCTCTCCGTTGACGCGGGCCTCTACCCTCAGAGTATACACCCGCTCTTCACCTTCTATGGCGCTCAACGTAAAGGGGAAAAGGTATTCCACAAATTTCGGATATCTGCTTTCAGCGAAAGAATAGTAGATTTCTTCTTCCTCTCCCGCCCGCAAAGCGACCCGCTGGTCAGCCGGATAGCTACCGGGGGGTACGGACACGGTAATAACCGATTGCGAGAACACCCCAACGGGAGAGATCAATAGCAGCGCGGCAAAAACGTAAATACCAAGATGTCTCAGCATAGATCCGTCCCGATAAGCAGAGAACGTGTTTCCGGATCGATATGAGGATAATACGATTCTATCTCGTCCCGGGTTAGCCCCTCCAGCTCATGGCTCATGTAATGGATCCAAACATCATTGTCAGGGGTTTTTATCTCATGACGTCTGCAGAAGAAATCCGGTTGCACAGGAAGGACCGCGCTCCCGCCGGAGAATACTTTGTAGTCATGCACCGCTATTTTCAGATCTTCACGGGGAATACCTTTATCCATGATTATTTCTGCAAGATGATTGATCGTTCTGCCGGAATCAAATATATCGTCGACGAGCAACACTCTGTCCCCGGTGCGCAGGTACTCCGGTGAGTAGGTCCACCCGTCAACCATCACTCGTTGATGTTGTCTCAGATCGGTATAGGAACGCGCAACAACGGCTGCGTAAAAAACGGGGCGCTCGTTCCTTCGTACCATCTTGAAATATTCACTTATGACGTTGCCTACATAAGCCCCGCCACGTAGAAGCACATAGATAATATCCGGCACGAAACCCGATTGGTGAATCTCGCGGGCCATTTTTAGCGAATTGTTCCGCACATTGTCATAGGAGAGAAAGTCTTTACGCAACGCCTTTCCTGTATACCTGTTCAGTTTCTGTATCGTTCATAACCATGAAAAAATCCATCAGATTTTTCGCATGAAACACGACGATTGCACAGTCACGTCTGTAGTCCGGTCAGGATTTGAGGTTTTCCGTCAACAACCGCAATTGTATGCTCAAAGTGGGCGGATATACTTTCGTCAACGGTAACCACCGTCCAATTATCGTCAAGAGTGACCACCTCGTCTGTGCCAATATTGATCATCGGTTCCAAAGCCAAAACCATGCCGTTCTTGATTCTCGGGTTGGGGCCTGAGTTGATGCAATTAGGAACCTGTGGGTCTTCATGAAGCTCGAAACCGACGCCGTGGCCGCAGAACTGGTGCACAACCCCAAATCCATTTCTGGTTGCGTGCTCGTATATCGCCGCGGATATGTCGTGTATTCGATTACCGGGTTTCGCCTGTTCAATCCCAAGGTAGAGACACTCCTCCGTCACTTTCAGAAGACGGTCGACCTCCGGTTCGACCTCCCCAATCCTCAAGGTGAACGCAGCGTCCGCAATGTATCCGTTCAACTCCACGCCAAGATCGAGGCTCAAGATATCACCGTTTTCCAAACTCACTGTATTTGGGATACCATGTATGACCACCTGATTGACCGAGGCGCAGATACTTGCCGGGTAACCCATATAGCCAAGGAATGCCGGTTTTCCGCCCCGTGACAGGATGTAATCGTGTGCCATCTTGTCGAGTTCCAGGGTGGTGACTCCCGCTCCGGTATTCTCTTTCAAGAGCTGAAAAGTCTCGGCAAGAATTCTCCCGGCATTCTTGATGCGTTCGATATCGTCTCTGTTCTTAAGTCTTATCACGGGCTACCAGCTTTCGCACTGTGTTACCTTACTTTCATTCAAGTTTCTGTTCAAGCAACTCGACAAGTATCGCCGCCTCGTTCGCTCCGGGATCAAGATCCAGAGCGTACATCGCTTCCTGAATGGCGATCTCGAAGTCCCCACGCTCATACAGGATACGCGCGGTGGCCGCGCGCAGAAATGCCTTCGTTTTCACATTGTCAGGTTCGCGTCTTGCGAGTGTATTTTCCGCCATCCTGACATACTCCATCGCCTCAGTGTAATCACCGGCGCGCCCGGCCAGGACACTCAGGTTGTAGGCGGTCTCCCATCGCGGCAAAAGTTCGTAGGATTTCTCGAAGGCCTCCGCCGCCGTTTGAGCGGCGTCATCCATCAGCGCATGATAGCCTGCAAGGAATCGTGACCATCCTGTCTCTCCGTTCTCGCGCTCCCAGGTCTCCACAAGCCTTGCCAAGCCTTTCCGGTCGTTCGAAGCGATAAGGCTCGCGGCGAGATGGTTTGCGACCCGCTGCTGCTCGGGTTCCTGGAGAAAGGCGTTCCAGAAGGCGCTCTCCAGACGAAGGCGGTTTGCATCCGTTGGGTTGATGGCCGTCGAAACAACCGTTATCTCCGGGTCACCGGGATAAAGCTCTGCGTATCGACTCACCAGGTCTTCCGATCGGGCCGCCTCACCGGCTTCGAAAACAACGATAATTTCGGCCAGGAGGAGCTGACGCACCTCAGGGAAGAGTTGTTTGCCTGCTTCGATGAGCTCGAGTGCGCTCTTGTCTTCACCCCGCTGTGCGAGGATGATGGCAGCGTCGGCGTATGGTATCCATGACATGCCGGGAGCTTCCGCCGCGAGACGCCGATAGAATGTAAGCGCCGAATCATGATCGTTGAGCTTGAGATAGATGTCGCCCCCTACGAGCAGGCGTTCACCACTCTCCAGAGATTCAAAAGTTCTTTTTGCATCATCGAACCTGCCGGCATCGTAAAAAAGCAATAGTGCCGGTTGCGGGTACTCTGCGGAAAACGGCTCGATGGTGCTTACCGCAGTGGATATCTCCCCGTTTTGGGCAAACTTCAACGCGGCAGCGAGGTTGAAGCGGCTGTCCCCGAACAACTCCGCCGCCCTGGCGAGCTGAACCGGGTCTTCGGAAGACACGGCAGCAAGCAGCAGATTGTCTTCACTCGCCTCCTTTATCAACCCTTTGTCCACGGACCTCTTCCGCAGCACAGCCTCGTTTACGAGGGGCCTCCATCTTTCGTCATCAAGATACTCTTGTGCATACCGGTGGGCCATCTCGATTCTGCCGGTGCGTAGAGATGCAAAAACGCACAGCGCCGCGATTTCCTCAGCCCCCGAAATCTCACCGATCGCCGCTTTTGAAATCGCATAGAGCGTCTCATAAGATCCGCCGGCATGACCAAGGTTGTACGCCCTCTTCAGAACCGACAACCACCGGCCACGGCTCGACGCCAGCGACGCGGCCTCCCGTACGCTCTCATCGGCCTGTTTGAGTGCGCCCATGGTGATTTTGGCGTCAATACCGGCAATGAGCTCATCGAAATCCACCTCTTGCCGGTGACAGGCGCCACACAGCATGGCGCAGGCGGCGGCGACCGCCACCAGCCGTTTCAAGTTTTGCCCCCGGCTTTTCTCACACCATCGAGTACACCGTTTATGAACTTATACGATTCGTCACTACCGAACTGTTTGGCAATTTCGATAGCTTCATCGATGGTTACCGTCGGCGGAATTTCAGGCTGGAAGATGAGTGCGTAGATGCTCGTACGGAGGATAGCCAGATCCACCCTGGCTATCCTGTCCAGATCCCAATGTTCAGTGTGATTCTTGATGGTTTCGTCTATTCGATCGATATTTTCGATGGTACCGCCCACAATGTGACCGGCAAAAGCAAGCACGTCGGCACCCAATCTATCCCGCCGCTCCGTTTCCAGCCAATGGAATTCCACTAGATCTTCAATGGCGGGTTTAGTCGCATCCCAGGCAAAGAGGGCTTGAAAAGCTATGACCCTTCCTTTACGCCGAGATCCCATCTTTCTCTAACTGATGTTCTCTTCGAAGATACGAATTTCAGCTTTCTCTTCGAGCTCATTTGTCAGCTCTTCGATAGCCTTTTGGAGCGTCTGATTTTGAATTTCTTGCGTGAGAAGCTCGCGAATAAAGTCGCGCACCGTTTGGCTTTCAAGCGGATTAACCGGGTCATCGAGGGACAACAGTTTAGGATCTCGATGATCCGTCACCTTCACGATATGATAGCCGATCCTGGATTGGAGAATGTCGCTCACTTTGCCGACATCCAAATCAAACAGGGCATCGATGTAGTTGGAGCCGTAAGCCTGCGTCCTCGGATCGTTGCTCGCGAAATAGCCTTTGTCACCGCCTGAATACTTGGTTTGCGCGTCATCCGTGTAGCTCAAGACGGCTTCCTCAAAGGGAGTTCCCCCGTTTCGAATTTCCTGCAGCGCCTTTTCGGCCCTTTCAAGAGCTTTTTCCTTGTTTTCAGGCGATAAACCCCGGGTGCTTATATAAACCTCACTGATACGTACCAGCTCGGGATTCGTAAAACTGGTGGCGTTTTTTCGATACTGATCCTCAATCTGCTTTTCAGTCGGCCCTTTCATTGCCGAGAATAGGTCTTTTTTCGCAAACTTTATATATTCCTGGGTTATGAACTGATCGCGAATCTGTTTCCGGTAAGCCGCTATGTTCAAACCAGTTTCTCGAAGCACTACCTCTTCAAACTGCTGATCGGTCACCGGGTTTCCTTGCTGGCGATCCAGGTCCTTGCGCACCGCCGCAATTTGAGCGTCGATCATCTGGTCCGATACATACACCTGCCCTTTCTCCGCGGCCTGCTCGGCCGCCTGCTTGATCAGCACTTCCTGGACCATCAGATCCAGAACCTGCTTTGGTTCGGTGGGTACACCGGTTATCCCCTGCTTGATGAATTGTTTGTACTGCTCAATCCGCTGCTGGAGCTGCGAAACCGATATGAACTCGTTCTTTGTGAGATTTACGGTTGCCGCCGGCCGGTCTATCACCTGAGAAGACAATGCCCCGGCTACGAAAAGAAGGATAAAAGCCGTGAAAGAGATACTTCTGAACTTATCGCTCATCACAATGAACCTCATCTGTCAATCTGCATGGAGACGTTTGCCCGCCGCGATGCCTGCTGCATCGTGTCCTTAAGCTTCGGCACCTCTTAAGAGCCCTTTGGCGATCGCACGGCTGCTGCTTCGGTTCCTGCCTTCAAAAAAAACTACAGCTACCCCCACGTCGCCTGCCTGCCTCGAGGCTTGCTCTCCCGGACCGGAAGCTATTCGCTGCGATCCTCCATGCCGGTAGTCAACTCCGGTTCCTCCAGCCACCACTCCTCGACGGTCTGTTCCTGCGCGGCGCCCCTTCGCGCCGCACCAAGCACATCGCCTGTTTCAGGTGTCTTGTTTATCCAGGCGAGGATAAACGAGCAGGTAAGGAATATACCGGCAAGAACCGCCGTGAATTTGGTAAGCACGTTACCCGAGCGTGACCCAAAAGCCGTCGAACTTCCGCCACCAAAAAGGCCGCCGAGACCTTCTCCCTGCTCATCCTGCATTAACACGATGACAATCAGCAGCAAAGAGGTGATGACGAAAAGCACTAATAGTAAGACACCTAATATACCCATTTGATAACCTCTCCGGTGCTATCGATTATTGAAATTCGCAATAGCAGCAAAATCCTCTGGAACCAGGGATGCGCCGCCCACGAGCGCACCATCTATGTTCGGCATATTGAGGAGGTCCGCAGCATTGCTCGGTTTTACCGAACCGCCGTATTGTATGATCATGGATTCGGCAGCCTGCCGGGAATACACCCTTGCCAGTTTCTCTCTTATAAACAGATGCATGGCATCCGCGTCCTCGGGGGTCGCCGTCTTCCCGGTACCTATTGCCCACACAGGTTCGTAGGCAATGGTGATTTTTGCAAGATCCTTTTCTGGAAGATTTTGGAGGCCTCTCAGGACCTGCAATTCCACGACCGGCTCAGCGCCCCCGGATTCTCGCTCTTCTATCTTTTCCCCCACACAAAGAATGACCTCAAGTCCATGAGAAACGGCAAGCTTCACTTTTCGGTTTATAAGCAAGTCCGTCTCACCGTAGACGTGCCGCCTCTCCGAATGCCCCAGTATTACCGTATCGACGCCGAGATCTTTCAGCATCAGCACCGAGACTTCTCCCGTGTGCGCTCCGCTTTCTTCGCCCGCCATGTTTTGGGCGCCGAGTAGTATCTTGCTGCCGGCAAGCAGCTCTGCCACTCCCGCAAGGGCGGTGAACTGGGGGGCGACCATTAGCTTGTACGGACAATCTGAAAGGTTTTTTATTACCTCTCTCGCCAGCGCCTTCGCCTCTTCGACGGTTTTGTGCATCTTCCAATTTCCGGCGATATATTTTGTTCTCACAACTACTCCCTTTTGAGTACGGCGATACCGGGCAGACTCTTGCCCTCCAGGAACTCGAGCGACGCGCCGCCGCCTGTTGATACATGATCTATCTTATCTGCAAGACCGAATTTTTTCACCGCGGCGACACTGTCCCCTCCGCCCACGACGGTAACCCCGCGGCAACCGGCGACCATCTTCGCCACCTCGAGCGTACCATTGGCAAATGCATCGAACTCGAAAACTCCCATCGGGCCGTTCCAGATCACCGATTTCGCCGCGAGAATACGCTTGCTTATGAGACGAAGCGTTTTCGCGCCGATATCCATCGCAACTTTGCCTTCCGGTACATTCTGGCCGTCTACAATCTGAGGTTCGGCGGATTCTTCAAACTTGTCGGCCACGACGTGATCAACCGGGAGGATGATCTCGGTACCAGAAACCGACGACTTTTCCAGAAGCTTCTTCGCGGTGTCCAGAAAGTCATCTTCCACCAGCGAATTGCCAATGGCGATACCTTTCGCTTTCAAAAAAGTGTATGCCATTCCTCCGCCGATCACCAGCGTCGTGCATTTGGGAAGCAGAGACTCGAGCACCGCGATTTTCGTCGAGACTTTTGCCCCGCCGACCAGCGCAACAAACGGTTTTTCGGGATTCTCGAGGATCCTCGAAAGAAAATCTATTTCCTTCTTCATCAGAAACCCCGCCGCCGCTTCCAGATAGGCTGTGACTCCTTCGGTGGAAGCGTGGGCGCGATGCGCCGCTCCAAAAGCATCGTTCACATACACATCCGCCAGACCAGCCAACTTCTTTGCAAACTGAGGATCATTGGCCTCTTCATCAGCATGAAAACGAAGGTTCTCAAGCATCAGGATATCCCCGCTTTTCAACGCTGATGCCGCATCCTCCACTTCGCTCCCAACGCAATCACCGGCCATCTGAACAGTCTTACCTAAAAGCTCCGACAGACGTTTGGCCACCGGCTTCAAGGTCATTTCCGGGTTCGGTTTGCCCTTGGGCCTGCCAAGATGGCTCATCACCACAAGCGCCCCACCCTGCTCAAGAATATATTCAAGGGTGGGAAGCACCGCGGTTATCCTCGTGTCGTCTGTTATTTTCCCGTCTTTGAGTGGGACGTTGAAGTCAACCCGTACAAGCACCCTCCTCCCATGCAACTCGAGATCAGCTACTGTTTTAATTGGCATAACTTTTGCTCTTACACGAGTTTCAACGCGAGGTCTACGACTCTGTTGGAGTATCCCCATTCATTATCGTACCAGGACAGCACTTTGTAGAGATCGCTGCCTATTTTCATGGTACTGGGCGCGTCGAAAATCGAGGAGTGAGGATTGCCGATAATATCATGCGAAACAATCGGGTCGGTCATGTACTGTAGAATCCCTTTCATCGGTCCATCTGCCGCCGCTTTCATCGCCGCGTTGATCTCTTCAACGGAAGTGTCTTTTTCCAACCTGACCACCAGGTCAACGATTGATCCGGTCGGCGTCGGAACGCGCAGAGCTATCCCGTCCATTTTCCCTTTGAGCTCAGGCACAACAAGGCCAATGGCCTTTGCCGCCCCAGTCGTTGTGGGAATAATCGAAATCGCGGCGGCACGGGCACGCCGGAGATCAGAATGCGGTGCGTCTTGAAGGTTCTGGTCTGTTGTGTAGGAATGAACCGTTGTCATCGCGCCTGAGATTATACCGAAACTGTCACTGAGAACCTTGGCGACCGGTGCGAGGCAGTTCGTTGTACACGACGCATTTGAAACAGTAAGATCGTCCTTCTTAAGCATCTCGTCATTGACGCCGAGCACAATTGTCCTGTCCACCTCGTCCTTGGCCGGTACCGTCAGGATCACCTTCCTGGCTCCAGCCGTGATGTGGTCCTTATACCCTCCCTTCTCACTCGAGGCCGACCGGAAGATGCCGGTCGATTCAACCACCACATCAACACCCATTTCTTTCCACGGGAGCTCTTTGGGGTTACGGATGGCGAACACGGCTATTTCCTTCCCGTCGACAGTGAAGCCCTTTTCGGTCGCTTTGACCTCTTTGTCATAAACTCCGTAGTTGGAATCGTATTTGAGCAGGTGTGCGAGCGTTTTGGCGTTTGAGATATCGTTGACCGCCACCACTTCCACACCGCGTTTTGCCATTGCACACTTGAAGACGCTTCTACCTATTCTTCCAAAACCATTTATGGCGATTTTCAAATTACTCCTCCAGATACAACGGTACCGATTTTTATGTAAGAGAATATAGCCAAACAACTTTCAGCTGTCAATGAACCGTTGCGCTACCTTATTTTCAGAATCGCACGGTAAAGATCGTCCGGGACCGGAGGAACGGCCACCGGAGCTTCTTGTTGCTCCTTTGGAGGAGAGATGATCTTATCGCCGATGTTTATCAGATCGAAAAAGGGGTCTCTTTCCACTGTTCCCGCACTGATCAATTCGTCTATGTCCGTAACCCGTACTTTCCCCAGTATGTCGTCATTGGAAAAAACAAACTCCAGAGTGTTTATGCCCGTTTCTATCGCTTCTCTTTTGAGAATGACAAGCTCGTCGTCTATCTGCAAACCATCCACCCACCCCGCGTCCATGAGAACGTTATCAAACTCCCGCGCAAGAATTTGCGCGTAGAGGGGGAACTCGGCAGCCAGAGCGGACGCAGCGGTTGTCGCCGCATCCATCACGCGATCATTACCGGTTCTCAGAACGGCGTACTGCGAAAGCAGGGCACCGGTGCGACCGTTGTACAGTCTCCAGGCCGCGGCGAAATGCCTGCTCCCTTCATCGAAACTCAGAACGGCAAAATAGCCGGCGCCTATTTCTCGTGCGTCTCGATAGGCTTCTCCAAAACTCTCCACTTTTTTGTCTGAACCGATGAGCTCCAGCTTGTCGTTGTTCAGGAGAAGATGATGAAAGTAATCTGCGACCTCCGCCTCACCGTGAAAGTGCAGCATCGTCCCCGCTTCATGATACAGCAGGACACGATACCTGTATCGCTCGAGATCGTACTGTGATACCCCCCAGCGCGCAGATACACTGTCCCGCAGCATGCTTTCGGCTATCTCCAGTTTTACCGCGACTTCCTTGTCATCGAAACCCAAGTCTCTCAGGACCCGCAATTCAGAGTAATACTTGCCTTCGAGACCCAACGACCGATACACCGAGGCAAAAAGCAACCTTCCTTCCCTCGATCGCGGTGCAAGGATCAAGCCCCTCCGGAGCTCATGTAGAGCCTTCTGGAGGTAGTTCCGCTCAAGAAACGCCGCACCCCTGTCAAAATGATACTCTGCGAATCGCTCCCTTACCGGGTCTCCGATTTCCGTGGAGTCCAGGAGCAGATTCTCCAGGGCGATTCTCGCCACTTCGTCGTCAGGCTGGATAGAAAATACACGGGCGTATGACTGGATGGCCTCATCTTTCCGGCCCGACTCAGCGTATGCAACGCCAAGATTGTACCAGATGAGGACTTCTTCCTTATGATCGGTGAGCACTTCTTCAAGCAGCCCGATTGCGGAGAGGTACTCGCCGCGCAGAAGATGAATATTGCTCAGCAGCAGCGTGGGCTCCAGATAATCCGGGCTCAGCGAGAGGGCCACCCGGGAGTGGAACTCCGCATCGCTGTAACTCTTTCGCGCAAGCATGTGCTTTGCCGCAATGTAATGGGCTGTCGCGTTTTGCGGATAGTAATCGAGCACCTGGGCGAGATATTTTGCCGATACTTCATAATCGCCCATTTCGTCAAAAACGAGCACCAGGGAGAGGAGCGCCCGTCTGTTGTTCGGTGAAATTCTCAAAGCATGTTCAAACAACGCCGCGGCGTTTGCGGGTTTCCCGAAAGCCAGCGCGAGCTCCGCGAGTCCGAATTGAGCATCGACATTGTTCGGCTCGGTTTCAAGGATACTGTTGAAAATCCTCTCGGACTCTTCAAATTGCCCAAGCCCCAGGCGTATTCTACCTTCTATGCCGGCAAGCTCCGTATCGTACCTGTCCAGTTTTCTTGCTTTCTCTATGTGCGCGAGCGCCTCTTCGTATTCCGAAAGCGCAAAGTAACCTTCCGCGAGCCCTACGAGAGGCCCAAGATAGTGTTCGTTGCGCTCGAGCGCCGATTTGAACAACTCGATGGCCGTATAATAATCTTCCCGTCTGAGGGCCGATTCTCCTTCCTCGAATAATTGAACCGCCGTTTGACCTGCGAGAGGACAGAGCGGCCCGAGCAGTAGCACCGCAAGCAAAACGGCGCCGTAGCTACTCCTCATCATGCGCGCTCCGGGTAACTATTTTCACCGTTTTTATTTTCATGCCATCCATGTCCTGGATCACAAATTCGTTATTCCCATAGGTCGCTTTTTCGAACTTGACGGGGATTTTTCCGAAAAGCTCAAAAACGAAACCGCCGAGGGTATCAACGTTTTCCGACGGAAGGTCGATCCCTATTTGCTCCCTCAAGTCTTCCAAATCTACCCTCGCCTCGCACAGGTAAACTCCATCCCCTATCTCGAGGATATCTTCACGTTCATTGTCGTATTCGTCCTGGATGTCACCCACTATCTCCTCGATGATATCCTCCAAAGACACAATACCGGACACCCCGCCGTATTCATCGACAACCACGGCAATATGCACGTGCCTGCGCTGAAACTCGCGAAGCAGAGAGTCAAGTTTTTTGCTTTCAGGAATAAGGTACGGCTTGCGCACCAGGCTGGCCAGGTCGAAGGATTCCTGATTCTTCAGATAGATAAGCAGATCCTTGACGTAGAGCACACCCACGACGTTATCGATGGTGCCCTGATACACCGGTACCCGGGAATGCCCGCATTCGGTAAGAATATCGATTAGTTCCGTCTGAGGAGTTTCCACGGCGACGAATATCGCGTCGATACGCGGGACAAGAATATCGCGCACAGTCATCTGGGACAGGTTTCGTATACCCTTTATCATTTCCCGCGCCTGCGGCGCTAGACTGCTTTGATCATCGTCATCATCCGGGCTCTTACCTCTGAGTTTCTCGAGGAAACCGATGCGTTTCAAAATCTAAACTCCTGCGTAATTTCTTAAAATGCGTTCCTGCAAATCGAGCATTTCACCGTCAACCGCGTCTTCGCCGTGGTCCATCCCGGCCAGATGCAGAATCCCGTGTACGAGAAGACGTCTCATCTCTTCAGTTTCGGAAACCTGCTGTTCGGCCGCGTTCTTTTTCATTGTTTCCACCGAAATAGCGATGTCTCCGGCAACATGATAATCTTCGGTTTCAAAGCCTGCACCCTGGCCGAAGGAAAGTACATCCGTCGGCCGGTATTTCCCGCGGAATTTGCCGTTTAACTCGCTCATATAGGCATCATCGCATAGAAGAACCGAGACATCCCACCTGTTTTTTCCAAGCTCTTCGAGCACGCTCAGACAAAAACCTTTCAGGCTTTCAAGCGGCAGCTCGCTATTCACGTTTATTACACGTATCTCTACAACGTTCAATACTACTCACCCTGCACGCTCTCAGCTTCGAGCGCGAGACGGCTCCTTTTTCCTTGCGTCTCCCTCTTCAACCTCGGGATATTCAATCCGCGTATGATACTGCCCGGCAAGGATATGGACGAAGGATTTCTTGATCGTTTCCAGATCACG
>JAFGHN010000106.1 GCA_016930115.1 Spirochaetales bacterium
AGGTACCCTTCACCGAAACATGGATGAAGGCGGCGAAACTTGACGAGGAATGGATTCACTCGGGACCGCGGAAGTTCTTCTTTGACGGTGCATTTTCCAGCCACTCGGCCTGGCTGTTTGAGGATTACGCCGATGAACCGGGCAACTGCGGGGCGGGAAAGACCGCCGATGAGATCTATGAAGCCCTTGCACCCGCGATAAAACGGAAGCACCAGCCCGCGTGTCATGCCATCGGGGACCGGACTGTTCACGAGCTCTGCGTTGCCGTCGAACGGTTGGCGGACAAGTATCCGTGGATTTGCGATCTGCGGCTCCGGATCGAGCATGCGCAACTGATAGACCGGGCGGACATCCGCAGGATCGCAGACCTGGGGATCGTGGTATGTGCGCAACCGCCGGCCCTTGTGAACCCGGAAAAAGACCGCAGGCTTCTCGGTGAATCGAGAGCGGCGGCCGCTTACCCGTACAGGTCGCTCCTTGACGCGGGGGCAGTTCTTTCCTTCGGTTCCGATTATCCCGGTGAATCTTTCTTTGAGCCGCTCCGCGGCATTCATCTTGCGGTTAACCGTGATGGTCCTGAACGGATAACCCCGGAGGAAGCGTTCGCCTGCTACACTCGGGAAAGCGCGTATGCCGAGTTTGCGGATGAATCGAAAGGGACCATCAGCCCGGGGAAACTTGCCGATCTTGTGGTGCTGTCGGCTGATCCGTTTGCGATTTCTCCGGAAGAAATCGAAAAATTGCAGGTGACTCACACGATCGTGGCCGGCGAGTTTGTCCACCGGACCGGGACGCTTTCAGAAATCAAACCGGCAAAGCGCGATACAACCGCCTGATTTCACACAATCTTCACATCCGCTCCATGACGCTCTCATACTCCAAGTCGATTATATGTAACAGAAACTACAACAAGGAGTAGATTATGAGAAAGATCAAGTTTGTACTGCCGGCGATTGCAGCCGGTGCGCTGTTCATTTTTGCCGGATGTTCCGAGGGCGTCGCCGAGGGCGAGGGACGCAGAGGTGCCGCAGAGCGGACCGTTGAAGCCGGCCGGGGAAGAGCGGCGGTCGACACATCGGCGGAGAACCGCAGATACGAAGCACAAGACGGGGTGCCTGCAACTCCGGTCTCTCTGACGCAGCTCGCGGGTACGCTTTCCTACGATGACCCCGAGTGGTACCTCGACACCGGTAGTGAAGTTGTGCTTCTTCATCTCGGCAATAGAGGGTATCTCGAGTCGCTCGATGTCGACCTTGAGGAAGGTGGCAGCGCGGTCGTGTTCGGCATCATGGAAGAGGACGGGATCTCCGTCGTCAGGATGACGACCGATGAGGGCGAAATGGCGTTCCGCAGTGATTCGGGTGTTCCGCTCTGGGCGGGTAACGGTAACAGGGCGCAGGAGCAACCGGGAGAACCGCGCGGCGGCGGCAGGTATGCCGATGAGCGCGAGCCCGGCGCGGAAAACGGCCCCGGAGCCGGAGAGGGACGCGGCCAGGGATCGGGCCGTGGCGCCGGCCAGGGCGCCGGCCGGACCGGCGGTAACGGCCCGGGCCGTGTGGCAAGAACCTAAACACCCGCACCGATAGTACCCGGGCGCGGTTGGGTTCGCGCTCCCATGCGGCGGTCACGCCGGAGAATTGCTCCGGTGGGGCCGCCGTTTTCTGTTTTCAGCAGCCTGTCAGATAAGCAGGCGTATCGCGCTCACGACGGTTATCAGGAGGATGACCGTATTGAACGCTTTCTGCGGTATCAGCGGGAGCAGCTTTATTCCGATAAATGCGCCGACGGCAATTGCAGGAATCAGCACTGCCCCGGTCAACAGGCTTTGCGCCGTGATCAGACCGAGTGAGGCGCTCAACGGGACCTTGAAGAGGTTCACGATGAAGAAATACCATGCGCCCGTGCCGACGTACTGCTCCTTGGGAAGCCGCATCGCCAGAAGGTAGATGGCCATGGCGGGGCCGGCGGCGTTGGCAACCATCGTCGTATACCCAGCGAGAAAACCCATGATCAGCGCAAACCAAATCCCCTTGGGGATCGATTCATCGATCTTTCTGACGGTTCTGTAAACCTGCACGGCGAGCATGAGTAGAACGATGACACCGATAATCGGTTTGATCTGGGTGTTTTCCAGAGCGCGCATGGTGAAATAGCCGGCGACTATGCCCAGGAACGAGAAAGGAAGAAGCTTCACCAGGTGCCGCCATTGGGTGTGGCTCTTGTAGTAGATTACCGCGAAGATATCGCCGACGATCAAGAGCGGCAGGAGAAAGCCCGTCGATTCCTTGGCCGGAAGAATGGTCGCGAGTATCGGTACAAAAACCATGTTGATACCGGGCATTCCCGTCTTCGCAAATCCAAGCAGCATCGCCCCGGCGACAATGACGACAATCCATTCGCCTGTTGAAAAATCTATCATCAGTCTGTCCCTGCAACGGTATCCAGAATGACATCCCGCTGTGTTTTTACGTCTTCAATTTCCTTGATCCAGAACGATTCACTACCCCAATCAGGATGGCTGTTCTTGAACCAGTAGTCGCCGCTCTGCTTCGCCCGCCATACGAGGAAATAGACCATCCGCATAAACCTGAGCGG
>JAFGHN010000107.1 GCA_016930115.1 Spirochaetales bacterium
ATACCGCCCATTAACGGAGCGTTCGGCAATTTGGACGGTATAACCGCAGCGAAACTCGCCCGTGACTGCCGGGCAAAAGTAGCAATCCCCTGCCACTACTGGATGTTCGCAGAGCACGGTGGCAGCCCCGCGCAATTCCTCGAATCCTGCAAGGAATATGCGCCGGAAGTTGAGGCGAAGCTGATGGAGCAGGGGGAGCTCTTCGTGTACGGAAAGTAGGCGCTTGTCCCTTCACTCGAACAGAGGCCGGGCGATCTCGAGCAGCCGGGTCGTGTTTTTGTCTCCGGGTCTTATGGCCAGTGCCTTCTCGTATTCTTCTATCTGCCGCTCGATATCTCTCATGTAGTAATAGCCCCGCGCGCGGATGATGTGCCGTACGACCTCTGAGTATCTCTCCACTTCCCCTCGCAGGGCTTCCGGATCGATCGTTACGTTGCGGACGAGCGGGAGGGCACTTTCGATGGATTCACCGAGCTCGAGGAGATTGGCCGGATTTGTACCCATCTGGCTTCTTTTCTCGCTTGACTGTACGTATGGGTAATTATCGGTATTTAATCGGACATCCCCGCTGTATTCAGCAAGAGACTCTCCTCCCATGACAAATGCGCCGAGGAACGCATAGGGATCGGCCAGATCGTACTCATCGAGATCCGCCTTGACCTGGGGTTCCTGAAGCCGTTTGCTGAACACGTCGAAATCGATCGACAGTTTCTCCGTGGATCCAAGGAGGATTGTGTAATCGTTTGTAAACCAGAGAGTAGCGTTGGGAAAAACCGCCTGAAAAGTCTTCACGATCATCTTGTAGTCCACCGGCGCCAGCGCATGGACGGGAACCCACTGGGCCATGAACCCTCCCGGGTTCAATCTGCTTCTGCACAACTCGTAGAATTCGCGTGTATAGAGTACCCAGCTGTCACTCCCGGTTGGGTGGGTAGCGTCGGCGGTTATCACGTCGTAGCTTTCCAACGTACGCAGAAGGTAGTTTCTGCCGTCGTCTATGATGAGGTTGACTCTGGAATCGCTCAAGACCGCCTGGTTTTCTTTCGTAAAATAGCTGTTGGCCTTTGCCACTTCCGGCGAAATTTCAACTGCGTCGATCTTCCGCACGTCGTGCCTGGCCACCGCCCCGCTTGTGACCCCTGCGCCGAAGGAAATAACGAGCACGTTCTGAGGGTTTTCGTGCAGCAACAGCGGCAGGTGTCCGAGCATGTGGAACGTCCTCAACGAATTATAGTCCGTTGACACTTCGTAAACACCGTTGACAACAAGGAACCTGTACCCTCTCTCGTTCTCGCTCACGGCGACCGTTGAGGACGCGCCCTCGCTGTAATAGATAAGCCTGTGCCCGGCCAATAGGCTGTGGAACCTGATACTTGGTGTACCGATCAGAGCGGCGAGCACGCCGATCACGGCGGCTGCCGTTGCCACGGCCGCCCACTTCACCTTATGTCCCGTCAGCATCGCGGAAGCGGCCGCTGCCGTGCCCAGCAGAACGTTTATCAAGGCGATTACGATGACACTTTTCGTGATACCGATCGCCGGGATGAGGAGGAAGCCGGCGGTGACCGAGCCGAGGATACAGCCGGCGGTATTGACCGCGGAGACGCTGCCTATCCCGCGGGCAAGTCCCTGGAAGCTTCCGGCAAATATCCTGTTGACCAGGGGGAAAGCTATCCCGATGAGCAGCGTGGGGACCGACATAATGAAAAAAGCGCCGAAGTATCTCGATACGATGAGAGCTCCCCACCTGCCGCCGAGGGCCGCAAAGGAGCCGCCCAGGATGTCACCCAGTATCGAGAATTCCCAGAGGGAGAAAAGGGCGAACAGCCCGATAAACACTTCGATGAAGGCGAGAAGGGTGAGCGGGTGCCTAACCCTGTCGAGGACTTTTGCGAAGATCAGGCTTCCCAGGGCCAGACCGAGCAGGTAGGTGGTCAGCATCACCGCAAAGGCATGGGTGCTATTACCCAGGAAGAATGCGAGAATCCGGGTCCAGAGCACTTCGTAGGCCAGTGCGCAGAACCCCGAAAGGCCGTAGATAATCAGCACGATCGAACGGACTGATCCAGGGTACGTCTGTTGTTCGGGTTTTCCGGCCTCCCGGGTTTTCCGGTCTATCGCTTGCACGCCGCGTGTGACTGCAAGCCTGTTCAGGCCAAGCGCTGCGACGGCCACAAGAAGATTGATCACCGCGGCGGTGAAGGTGATCTGCCTGACACCGAGTGATGTAATGAGGAAAAAGACCGCGCAGAAAGCACCTGTGACGCCGCCCAGGGTATTGAAACCGTAGAGCCGTCCGACGCCGCCGCTCACATGCTCGAGGTCCGTCACAAAAAATCTGCTTACCACCGGGAGCGTTCCGCCCATCAGGAGACTCGGGATGAGCAGAACAACAAAACAGAGGATGAACTTGATGACGTTTGAATTGTAAAACACCGTTGGAAAGGCACGAAAGACAGCGAGTTGAAGATGACCGACCATCGAAAGGATCAAGGGGAACAGGAGCGCAAATGCCCCTATCCCTATCTCCAGAAAAGCGTACAGCCTGAGCGGTCTTCCGGAACGGTCCGCAAGCCGGCCAAAGAGATACGCGCCAAGGGCCATGCCTCCCATGAACGAGGCGACAACCGTAGTGGTCGCAAACGTCGTATTGCCGAATACGAGATTGAGCATCCCCTGCCAGACAACCTCGTAGATCAGCCCGGCGGCGCCTGAGAGGAAAAAAAGGAAAAGGATAATCGGTTGGATACGCTTCGATTGCATAATCAGCCACATGTCCATATTGCCGCGGAGAGTTTTATGGGAAAATTGCCGCTTATTATGTCACATTCACTCCCGATAGAAAAGGTAAAATTACTTGACCAGGACGAGTGCAGACAATATTTACTTGTGGGCTGACAGCACATAGCGTATGATATGATAGAGTTTGAATTGACCACTCGAAATTGGGGGCGGTATCTGCAGATATCGCCAAAACAGAAAGGAGGTGAGTTCAGTAGATCTGGTTTTCGAAAACCCTGGCGGTTTCAGGGAAATTTTGTAATTGGAGGAGTGTAATGAAAGGCAAAATGTGGATTTTGCTGCTGGCAATGACGCTGGCGGCGTCTCTGGTATTTGCAGCTCCAGAGAAGGAAACGACCGCAGGCGCGGCAACAACCGAAGGACCAATATACGGCGGGGAAATCACCTGGCTGGCTAACTGGATCCAGATTGAAGCGGAAACGGTGGGGATCCATTTTGACATGGCCAACCGCAACGCTATCCGCTGTTTTCACGCCGCATATAGCGAGCCCCTTGCCAGAGGCAATATAGAGAAGTACGGGCCGAGAGGCACGGGTGAATGGGCCTTCAAAGCCACCAACAGGGTTCCGGACAAATACATGGACGGTGGCCTGGCGGAAAGTTTCGAGCTTCGGGCTGACAAACAGATATTCCACCTGCGAAAGGGCATCATGTTCACCGGCAACGAGCGCATAGGGATGGCGCCAAGGGAAATAACCGCCTATGATTGCGAGTATTCGATCAAACGGATTCTGAATCATCCGCAATCCTGGATCTACGGCCAGGGGTGGTACGATACGGA
>JAFGHN010000108.1 GCA_016930115.1 Spirochaetales bacterium
CCCTGATATCGTCCTGGTCGATCTGAAAATGCCCGGAATGTACGGAATGGAAGTGTTGCAGAAAATCAGAGAGTTTGACCCGCTCATTACTCCGATCGTGATTTCAGGCTACGGAACGATAGATACGGCCGTGGAAGCGCTGAAAAAGGGAGCGGATGATTTTGTCTGTAAGCCCTTCGACGAAGAGACTCTAACGGCAACCGTGAAGGCGGCGGCTGAAACCCGCCGGCGGAAGCAGAGCGCTCAAACGCTTGAGAATGAGAAGCAGATTGTCATAGACAATTTTGCGGCGGTTGTCTGCCATCAACTGAAATCTCCGGCAGCCGCGGCGTCTCAGTTGATTGATATGATAAAGGCCGGGTTGGCCGGCCCGCTCAATGATCAGCAGCAGGATGCCCTTTCACGGGCGTACAGACGGCTGCAGGAGCTTACAGGGCTTGTGAGCGATTGGCTGCGGTTGGCAAGCGTTGAGTCCGGCGGAGCGAAACTTGATATCGGCCCAATTGAGACGGAACAACTCATCCGTGACGTATGGACCGCCGTTGCGGAAGACGAAGAATCACTATCATCGGAGCTCATTGTCAACGCCGCTGAGCATTGCAGGCCCGTTCGAGGGGACAGGCATCTGCTCCACCAGTTGTTCGAGAACATCTTGCGAAACGCGATAAAATACAGCCCCAGTGGCGGTCATATCACTGTTGATATCGCGGGGAATGATACAGTCAACGAAGTCTCGATCACCGATACCGGAATCGGAATCCCGGAGGAGGAATTGCCGCACCTCTTCACCCCGTTTTTCCGCGGCGCGCGGACGGAAGTGAAAAAAAAGGAGGGGTCCGGATTGGGTCTGGTTATTGCCAGAGCGATCGTTCTTGCGCACGGAGGGACAATCACCGCGAAATCCAAGCCCGGCAAAGGTACAACATTTACAGTCTCGCTACCGGTGTTTAGCCAAAGCGAAATGAATAACGAAAATACCCAAGACAATTACGTTGGTAGGAAGGAGTGAGCTATGTGGGATCTTTCTTTGCATTTGTTTGATCTGATGGAGAATTCCATCCGTGCCGGTGCGTCAACCGTCGCCGTCACCATTGCGGAGAATCGCGAGTCGAAAATACTAACACTAGTCGTTGAGGACGATGGGCCCGGAGAGAAGAGCTTTCCTGCGGAAATGCTTGACCCGGCACTCAACAAGAAGCCTAAAGACAAAAAGAAGCAGGGCATACCGCTGCTCCGGTCCGTGGCTGAAGACGCAAAAGGCGGATTGACCGCCGCGCAGTCGCCTCTCGGCGGTGTTGCGGTGGTCGCGATGTTTCGTCTGAATCTCATAGACGCAAAAACGTGGGGAAATGTCCCGGCGACATTCGAATCGGTTGCAGGTACCAACCCATCCGTCGAAATACGGTGCCACCTCCGTTTGAACGGCAAAGAGCGGACCTATACGAACCTGAACTCTCGTGAAGTTGAGCCGGTGGATACACAGAAGACAATCGGTGAGGCAAGGCAATTTGCGGATCAGATTCAAGCGGGACTTGAAGAATTAGGCATAGGAACGAATTACTCGGTAAAAGGTGGAGTGAAATGAACGAAGAAAAAGTAACCTGCACATGCGGTGAAGAGGTACCGGAGGAAGAACTTTTCGAAAGGCTTGATGTATGCCTGGAAGAATACCGGCAGAAACCGGGGGCTTTGATTCCCGTTCTTCAGATAGCACAGGGAATATTCGGCTATTTGCCGGAACACGTACTCAAATACATCGCCTTGAGATTGGGCAAATCCTACAGTGAAGTGGCCGGCGTCACGGGGTTCTACTCGTTTTTCTCGACAAATCCGAGAGGGAAGCATCTCATAAGGGTATGTCTTGGAACGGCGTGTTATGTTCGCGGCGGAAAGGAAGTGCTTGATGAAACAAAGAAGCTTCTTCAGATAGATGTTGGTGAAACAACCCCTGATAAAATGTATTCACTCGAAGTGGCGCGGTGCTTTGGCGCCTGTGGTCTGGCGCCGGTCATGATGATAGACGCGGACGTTCACCAAAGAGTCAAGCCCGCACGGCTGGCGGATATCATTGAGTCATACAGCAAAATGGAGGCTTTGACGGCCAGACCTGAGGTCGAAGAGGAGGCTGAACAGATCCGGGTTCCTGAGCGGTTGACATCACTTCAGGAATTTCGCGTACACGCCCGCAGGATTGCGGAAGGTAATGCGCAATTGGGGGACACGAAAAGAATCGAGATCACTATGCACCTCGGTTCCTGTGGTATCGCCTCCGGGGCGAGGGGAGTGCTCTTGGATATGATGAAAGAGTTGCAGGAGAACAGCGTCAACAACGTGGTTCTCCACAGGTCCGGGTGCAGGGGCTTATGCTCGCTTGAGCCGATGTGCACGCTCATCGACGAAAAGGGAAATGAGTTCTGCTATGGGGAACTCGATAGAAGGAAGGTTCGCCGCATAATCAAGGAGCATGTGATGCAAGGAAGACCGGTGGCGGACTGTTTGGTGAACACGTGAAAATTGCATCGGTGGAGGAACATAAGATGAATGGTGTAAAGAATCAGATACTTGTGTGTACCGGCGGAGGCTGCATAGCTTCGGGCGCGCTGGATGTGAGTAAGGCTCTCAAGAGAGAGATTGAATCGCACGGACTTTCTCAGAAGTGCGAAGTTAAGGAAACGGGCTGTCTCGGGCCCTGCGCGGTCGGCCCGGTTGCCATGGTTTTCCCGGACAGCGTCTTTTACTGCAATTTGAAGGCTGAGGATGCAAAGGACATCATAGAAGACCACATTATCGGAGGCAAACCTGTCGAACGGATACTCCAGAAGGACCGCCTGACGGGTGACGGAATCTCCACGCTTGACGAAATTCCGTTCTTCCGAAAACAGCAGAAAAATGTCTTAAGAAACTGTGGTGTGATCGATCCAAAGCGCATAGAGGAGTACATCTTAAAGGGAGGCTATCAGGCCCTCGCAAAGGCGCTGGGAGAGATGGACCCGGATGAAATCGTCGGCGAGGTCAAGCGTTCAGGTTTGCGTGGAAGAGGCGGAGCGGGTTTCCCCACGGGCCTGAAGTGGGATTTTACGAAGAAGGCCGAAGGAGAACCGAAGTATGTTCTGTGCAATGCAGACGAGGGCGATCCCGGTGCCTTTATGGATAGAAGTATTCTCGAAGGTGATCCGCACAGCGTGATTGAGGGTATGATTATCGCGGCGTATGCCGTGGGTTCCTCACAAGGTTTCGTGTACGTCCGCGCGGAATATCCCCTCGCGGTGGAAAGACTGCAAAACGCGCTGAATCAGGCCCGCGCCCTCGGTGTGCTGGGAAGAGACATTCTGGGTACGGGATTCGACTTTGATCTTGAGATTCGTATGGGATCCGGGGCCTTTGTGTGCGGAGAAGAAACCGCTCTCATGACTTCTATCGAAGGGAATAGAGGTGAGCCTCGGCCCCGGCCGCCGTTTCCCGCACAGAAAGGGCTTTGGGGCAAGCCAAGCCTGCTGAATAACGTTGAGACTTATGCCAATGTGCCCATCATCATTTCAAAAGGCGCCGACTCATACGCTTTGCTCGGTACCGAAAAAAGCAAGGGGACCAAGGTTTTTGCCCTTGCCGGAGCGATAGTCAACACCGGGCTCGTTGAGGTCCCCATCGGTACTCCGCTGGGAGAGATCATCTACGATATCGGTGGAGGGATTGTCGACGGAAAGAGTTTCAAGGCCGCGCAGATTGGGGGGCCATCCGGGGGGTGCATTCCAAAGCAGCACCTGAACGTTCCGGTGGATTATGAGACTTTGGCGGAACTTGGGGCGATTATGGGTTCCGGCGGGCTCATCGCG
>JAFGHN010000109.1 GCA_016930115.1 Spirochaetales bacterium
CTTGTGTTCAAGAAGAGGCATTTACTGTATATTATAGCTAAGGAGCCACTATGCTCGTAGAAGCCGAAATATGGTCTATTGCGCGTATCGGGCAGGACAATGCGGTTCTCATTCGTCCTGTCGGCACCCAGCTTGCGGTACCGATTTATATCGATCAATCCCAGACTCAATCCATCCTCATAGGGCTGGGCAACGTTCCGCTTCCAAGACCGCTCACTCATGATCTTCTTATTTCCACGCTCAAGAACCTTGGCGTAAAAATCGAAAGAGTAGAAATTACGAATTTAACTGACGGCACCTACTTCGCTCAGCTCGTCCTGGAGCGCGACGGTGAAAACTTCATTATAGATTCGCGGCCTTCCGATTCGATAGCACTTGCCGTAAGAACGAAATGCCCCATCTTCATTGCCGAAGAGGTGGTTGAAGAAGCTGCAAACGAAATCAGCGAGATCACCGGTGAAACCGTTGGGCAGCCGGCGCAGAAAGAATCTCAGAAGCGCGAGACGGAAATCCTGAAATCGGAAGGAATCTCCGAGAGAGATCTGCTCGAAGCTGAATTGAAAAAGGCCATCGAACAGGAAAATTACGAGCAGGCGGCGATGCTGCGCGATAGAATCAAGGAGCTCGATCGGGAAAAATCCTGATCACCCGCGAGTCACAACTGTTTTGCCGATAAACGTCTCGAGCTCGATAAGCGAGCTTTCATAACCGAAGAGGGCGAACTCGTGCTCGACCTGTGCCGCAAGAAGCGCGAGTTCTGAACCCTCAAGCTCCGCGCGGGTAATGAGCTCGTTTTCGAACGACACCGCGGCGTTCCTCTTCAACTCCTCCACCGATTCCAGCGCGGCTGCCACGCGCGCCAGATCCGCCCATGCGTTACGCACCGCCTCGATGAGGGTACGCACCCTGATCTCGATAGTCAGCTCGAGCCCCTTGAGCGCCTGTACAGCGGTCTCAAGTGAAGCCTGGGCCTGCGCGATGCGGGATTTCGATGCGCCCGAATCGAAAAGCGTTGTCTGCGTTCCGAGCGTGAGGATAACGTTCGTGTCCCATGAGTCGGTCCAGTTTGCACTCACAAACGGCACCTTCTGCCCGGTCAGGTCAACGCTCAAGTGAAGGGACAGGTCCGGGAGAAACGGTCTGGAGACCTTCTCGATGTCAAGAAGAGCCCTCGCCTGGTTGATTCGATGGAGCAGGACAGCGCGCTCGCTGGAGCTCATAAGGGCTGCGGTCAGCAGGTCAGGCTCGGCGGCGCTCATCGGCATGTCCCTGTAGACACTTGTCAGGACGGCATCCCCCGGAGATGTTCCCGTCAGTCTTCCAAGCGTAAGCCGAGCGGTGGCACCGGCTTCACGGGCTCGCGCGAGTTCCGCGGTCAAGGAGGCTTTTGTAACGGCGGCCTCAAGCACCGCTTGCCTGGTTACAACTCCTTCTTCTAAGGCATTCTCCCGGTCGCTCATTATCTCGCCGGCGACCGACGCCGCCTGGGCAAGCAGGGCTGCGGTGGTTTCGGCCACAAGAACGCCGAAATAAGCGAGACACGTCTGCCTGTCAACCAATTTCTCCTTTTGCTGATACTCCTCTCCGGCGATATCCAGATCGAGCTCGGCGGCTCGCAGGGCCTCCGTGAGTTTGCCCCAGGTGAACAGCGGCTGGGTAAGGGTTGCCGTCACCTTGAAATACGTCGGTTCCGCATCTTCGACCAGCACGTAATCCCGGTCCGGCAACGCTACCGGTGCGGCGGACTGCACCGTCGGGCTGTAGCCGAAAGCGCCTTTCCGAATCATGACTCCTTCCTGCGGATTACTCATCGCAGAACCGGATGTTTGCAGTATCACCGACGGTCTGGCCGCGGCCTGCGCTTCGCCCACGGCGGCGGCGCTCCGCCGGAGATTGAGTTTCTCAAGATCTATCTCCACCGAGTTCGCGAGCGCCGCCTTGACCGCCTCTTCAACTGAGAGCTCGCCGCGGTATCCTTCGGGATCCTTTGCGGCGGCGGCGCCCGCGTTGGCGCCGCCCGGGCCAGTTCCGCCCGCGGCGGCCGGGTCAACCGCGCTTGCGGTGCCGGCGCCGGCGCCCCCGGAAGCGGCGCGCTCAACACTCCCGCCGCCGCCGTATTCGCCGCCGCCTTTCGCGACTGCCGGAACGCTCGCGCAGCAGAAAACGAGGAGCATCCACATAACAGCACCCGGCGGTTTCATCGGCACAGACATCACCCTGCCTACAACGTGGTTTCGATCACGGTGTCCGGCAGATAATTCGGATTTATCCACGACTTGAGGAAAAAATCCTGATTGTCGAAAACAGCCGGATCGCCGCCGTCTATATCTCCGCCGACAGTGGCGGCATCAAAGGGCGGATCAAAGTGCAGCTGAACAAAGAGCCCGTCCTCGCCGTCGGGTATACCGGGATCCACGCCCGCGACATCGGTTGTGCCGTCGAAGTTACCGGGGGTAGCGTCGGTCCATTGCACAAAGAATGTAAAAACGCCTCCGGCATCCGTGTAATCGTACAGTGTGTGCTCACCATCGTCATCGGTGCAGGTGAGAGTAACACCAATACCTTGGGCGGGTATCTCCTGGACCTCCTGGGTCGAAAGATAACGGTTGATGCAACGTCCGCGTATATTCACCGAGAAATCCTCCCGGGGCTGCCGGGTCACCACGATCTCGTCGGCCGCCTGTGAAAGCCCGCCGGAAGTGATAAGAACCGAAGCCGGTTGCGCTGCGTCGTATTCGCCGTCATCAACGTAGACAAGAGCGCTCTCCGTGTCCGCCGCCGGGCTGTCGGGCGACTCGTCGCGCCAGGTCACGTTATCAAACTCGTAGACTCCTTCGACGGCGTTGACGGTCCCGGTCGTGGTGATGTAATCCTCCTCGTCGTCCGGCGTGGATTCGAGATCAAGAACCACCCTGACGCCGTTTACGCCGTCACCGCCGACGTCGATAACGCGGCCGGTCACCGTCTGCGAGGAGAAGGTCGCCCTCACGAGGTATATGTCGGGCACGACGTTGACGGTTTCGGAAATGATACCCTGCACAAGGGTGACCGCCGGCGCGTAGTCGTCATGGGAAATACCGAGCCACACGGAACCCGAATCACCCTCGTCGCCGAAAGCGGGAAACCAGTTCCGCCAGATGATCTTGTGGCTGTAGTATCCGGCGTTTCCACCCGTGGCCATGGACGCCGTCTCCACGGTAAAACCGTCGGCATCGGCGTCCTCCGGCTCCTGTGCATAGATACGGATGATCGCGCCGTTGACACCCGCTCTGCTCTCGTCGTCTTTGACATACCCCGCGATATCCGCCGTATAGTAGCCTCCGCAACCCGCGAGGCAGCCCGCGATAAAGAGCCCGGCCGCCAGCATAATCGCCGGCAAAATCGCCGGGGTGAGCGCCACTTCACCGGGCGTTCCGCGGCAAGTGCACATTTGTTCCATGCTATTCACTCCTCCGGCGCGGCGAAGGGCGCCGGCCCGGCCACCCGCGCGCGCCGCTTCTCAAGACGCGATTCCAGAACCCAGTAGAGAACCGGAATAAGCACCAGAGTCACCAGGGTGGATGTCGACAGACCGCCGACCACCGCTCGCCCCATGGGGGCTCGAATTTCCGATCCAAGGCCGAATCCAAGGCTCATCGGGAGCATCCCGAAAATCGTCGTAAGCGATGTCATGAGGATCGGCTTGAGCCTCGTCTTGCCGCCTTTTATGATCGCTTCTTCCAGACTCATCCCTCTCACCCTGAGCAAGTTCACGTAATCGATGAGTATGATCGCGTTGTTGACAACGATACCGACGAGGAGGATCCCGCCGACAAACGCGAGAAGGTTGAAAGTTGTACCGGTTACAAGCAACGCCGCGACCAGCCCGATGACGGCGAAGGGAACGCTGAACATCACGATGAGCGGGTGGAGCAGGTTCTCGAACTGGGAAGCCATAACCATATATACCAGAGCGAGCGCGGCGAGCAGGGCGATGAGGAGACTCGAGTACGACTCGGCCATTTCCTCGCTTGCCCCGGTGTAGGCGAGGGCGATGCCGAAAGGCACCGGGCCCAAGGATTCCACTGCCTGCCGGACATCCGCCATCACGCGGTTGAGCGCCCGTTCGCCGGTAAGCCCTGCCGTCACGGTGACAATTCTTGTCCGTCCCTTCCTCGAAACCGACATCGGGCCCGTCCCCTCGGAAATATCGACGAGGTTCTCCAGCGGAATCCTCGTCCCGGCGGGATTCACAAAATAAAGGGACGGGAAACGTTCGGGCGTCCTGTCCTCATCCCGGAGAATCAGCACCACGTCGTAGCTCACTTCGTCCTCCGTATACCTGGTGACCGCCATCCCCTTGTAAGCCGCCCTGATGGTCACCGCAATCTCATACGGGCTCAAGCCCAGCCCCAGCGCCTCGCGTCTTTTCAGCCTGAACTGAAGCTCCGGCTTGCCGGTGCGGTGAGAAACCCGCGCGGTCCGGACACCTTCTATCGTCTTGATCTCGGTTTCTATCCGCCTGGCGTAGGCATTGAGGGCGTCCAGATCGTTCCCGGTAAGCTCGACCGCCACCGGGTCCGTTTCGCCTGAAGCCGCGGATGCAAGCGAGGCAATGCCTTCTACGTTCATCGAGTACTTCATGTCGAGTATTTCTTGGGCCATTCGCTTGTCGAGCTCTCTCATGAGCTCCCATATCGATTTCTGCCGGAGGGATTTATGCACGAGCTTTATGTGCACGGTGGCGAGGTTACTCCCGACGTTGCCGGCGTCTATCAGGCTACCGCTCCTCCCCACCTGCGACGAAATGGTATCCAGGCTGTCGCCAAGAGTCTCAAAGGCGAGGTTTTCGACCTCGATCACCTTGCGGGTGGTGACTTCAAAAGAAGCGCCGCTCCTGGTTTCCATGTACATCGAGAACTCGCCCTCATCGGTCTCGGGTAAGAACTCCATTCCAAGCAGCAGGATCGAACCGATGCTCAAAACGAAAAGCAGCAGCGCACCCAGGATGAC
>JAFGHN010000110.1 GCA_016930115.1 Spirochaetales bacterium
GTATCTCAGTGAAGGAGTGAACATGGCCGGGGAAAAAGCAATAATATTGGTCGAAGACAATTACGAAGATCCGGAGTTCTGGTATCCGTACTACCGGCTCAAGGAGGAAGGCTTTGAGGTGACCATCGTTGCGCCTGAGAAGAAGCGCACCTACGGCAGCAAACACGGCTACCCGGTGATTTCGGAAGCCACTCCGGAAGAAATCAACATAGACGATATCGCCGTTGTGGTTGTTCCGGGGGGATTTGCACCGGACCGTCTTCGCCGTTACGATTCCATCCTCGAGCTGCTCCGCGCAGCCGACCGGAACGGCGCCGTCATCGCCTCTATCTGTCACGCCGCGTGGGTCGCCATTTCGGCAGGTATTACAAAGGGCCGAAGGATGACCTGCGTAAAGGCCATCAAAGACGATCTTGTCAATTCCGGCGCGAACTTTGTGGACGAGGCGCTGGTGATCGACGGCAATATGGTCACTTCCCGGACCCCGGCGGATCTACCTGTGTTCGTAAAGGGAATCATAGACGCGATAAAACCGCGATAAAAAGAGAAACACAGACAAATGCTCTTGAGCAGGCTTTTCAGCCGTACAATCCGCAAATCAGGTGATCCGGGGGAATCGGCAAGCGCGGATCTCCTCATGCGGGGCGGATTTATCAGACAACTCGCATCGGGGGTCTATTCCTACCTCCCGCTTGCGGTCAACGTGATAAGGCGCATCGAAAGTGTTGTCCGCGTCGAAATGGCGAACTTGGGCGCCCAGGAAGTGATCATGCCGGTGGTGAATCCGGCGGACATCTGGAAAGAGAGCGCCCGGTGGTACCAGATCGACGCTGAAATGGCGCGATTTCAGGACAGATCGGGGCGGGACATGGTACTCGCCATGACCCATGAGGAGGTCGCGGCGATCCTGGCGAGAAGCGAAATACTCTCATACCGGCAGCTTCCGTGCATAATTTTCCATATACAGACAAAATGGCGGGACGATCCTCGCCCGCGGGCGGGCCTTCTGCGCGTCCGCGAGTTCACGATGAAGGACAGCTACAGCCTTGATCTCGACGCCGAAGGGATGGAACGCAGCTACGCGGCGCATCTCGAGGCGTATAAGAGAATCTTCTCCGCGTGCGGCTTGCCGGTCACGGTAGTCACTTCCGATCTCGGATTGATGGGCGGGCTTAAGGCCGACGAGTTCATGTACTTGAACGACATCGGGGAGGACACCCTCATCATCTGCAGCAACTGCGGATACGCAGCGAACAGACAGGTCGCGGCGTTTGACAAGCGCTCCAATCAGGAAGAAACACCCCTTCCTCTCGAGAAAGTCCACACTCCGGGGGTTAAGACGATAGACGCCCTGGCGGACAACCTCAAACTGCCCAAGGAAAAGCTGGCAAAGGCGGTCTTTCTCATGGCGACCGCGGAAGAGAAATTCATCCTCGCGCTTGTGAGAGGCGATCTCGAGGTCAACGAAGCCAAGCTCGCGAAGGCGGCGAGGGTATCCGCCTTCCGGCCCGCGGTCGAAGAAGAAATTACATCACGCGGCATTTCGCCGGGTTACGGCTCGCCCATAGGAGCAAAAAACGTAACGGTTGTCATGGACGATTCGCTGCAAACGGCGGCGAACTTTGTAGCCGGAGCGAACGAGAGGGACTACCATTTCCTGAACGTCAATGCCGGGAGGGATTTTGAAGCCGACATCGTCGCCGATATTTCTTTCGCGTCGGCCGGCCGTCGTTGCGCCCGCTGCGGTGAAAAACTCATTGAAAAACGGGGGATAGAGGTAGGCAATATCTTCGGGCTTGGTACGAAATACTCGGAATCGATGAACTGCACCTATCTCGACCGCGACGGAAAACGCAAACCCGTTTATATGGGCTCGTACGGAATCGGAATCGGCCGTCTGCTCGCTTCCGTTGTGGAGCAATACCACGACGACTACGGGATCATCTGGCCTCCCCGCCTCGCTCCCTTTGATATTCATCTTGTCGATCTTGTTTCCGGCCGCGAACAGGCGGATCATGTGCGCGGACGACTCGAACGCGCCGGGTACCGGGTGCTCCACGACGACAGGGATGAACGCGCCGGAGTGAAGTTCAACGACGCGGACCTGATCGGCATTCCCGTCCGGATTACCATCGGCGAGAAAACCCTCAAGGAAGGATGCGTCGAGCTGAAACTCCGCTGGGAGAAGGAAAAATCCGCCATCCCGATTGAAGAGCTGGAAAAACGGGTGTGTGCCCTTATATCCGGGCTGGACGATACTTTCAGAAAGCGCTTTCCGCTCGAAAGCCGCAAGGATATACTCCACAGTCAACAGAGGAATGAAACGTGATCGATATTAACGCCATCCGGAACGACCCTGAAAAAATCCGCACCGCGTTGCTGAAACGCATGAAAGAAGTCGACTTCACCGGGCTGCTCTCCTGGGATGAGGAGCGCCGGTCGCTGATCGCTGAAACCGACGCCCTGAAGGCAAAAAGGAACGAAGTCTCCGGTGTTATTCCGGTGAGAAAGAAACAAGGCGAGGACGTTACCGCACTCCTTGCAGAAATGAAGGAAGTATCGGCCACGATCAAGGAAAAAGATGCGCGGCTTGACGGGATCTCGGCAAGAATCAAGGAGTTTCTCGACGGCCTGCCGAACATCCCGGATGACGACGTGCCCGCGGGAGGCAAGGAGAACAACGAAGTCCTTCGTTCCTGGGGAGAGAAACCACAGTTTTCCTTCACGAGCGCCGATCACGTGAGCCTGGTCACGTCGCTCGGGCTCATCGATTATGACCGGGGCGTCAAGATCGGGGGTAACGGGTTCTGGCTGTACAAAGGGGACGGAGCACTGCTCGAGTGGGCGCTACTCAGTTACTTCATTTCGGAGCACCGGAAGAACGGCTACGAGTTCATCCTTCCTCCTCATATTCTCACCTACGCGTGCGGTTACACCGCCGGCCAGTTTCCAAAGTTTGAAGACGACGTTTTCAAGCTGGAGGGGGAAAGCGGGAAGTTCGACCAGTTCCTCCTGCCGACCGCTGAAACGGCCCTTATCAATTACCACCGCGATGAAATACTCCCTGAGGACTCGCTCCCGCTCAAGTATTTCGCCTATACGCCTTGTTACCGGAAGGAAGCCGGTAGTTACAGGACCGCAGAGCGAGGGATGATCCGGGGGCATCAATTCAACAAGGTGGAAATGTTCCAGTTCACCCGGCCGGAAGATTCGGACGGCGCCCATGCAGAACTGGTCGAAAGGGTGGAGAGCCTGGTGCGCGGTCTTGGCCTTCACTATCGGGTCGCCAAGCTCGCCGCGGCGGATTGCAGCGCCGCGATGGCAAAGACCGTCGATATAGAGGTCTGGATTCCGAGCATGAATGATTTCAAAGAGGTGAGCTCGATATCAAACGCAAGAGACTATCAGGCGCGCCGCGGAAACATCCGTTTCAAACGAAACGAAACCCGAAAGAACGAGTTCATCCATTCGCTCAATGGATCCGGTCTTGCAACGAGCCGGCTCATCCCCGCGATCGTTGAGCAGTTCCAGGATGAGAGAGGCGGTGTCAGGGTCCCGGAGGTGCTCCGGGGATACGTGGGAAAAGAATACCTTAAGCCAGCAGTGACGTGAGCCAGGGTATCCCGATGAAGGTGCCGATGGCGCTCCCGAGACTCGAAAGAAAGAAAACAATAAGAATGTGGGTGAGTCTGTTCCGGTAGAAACCCTTAAGGCTGGTGATATCGTCAAGGAGCGATTCGAAATCCCGTACCCGCGGCTTTCTCAACACCGCTTCAAGCAACCCGGTGACAATTCCCACGCCGATGGTCGGGTTGAGTGAAGTGATGGGAGCGGCCGCGAAAGACAGCACTATCGTGAGTGGATGCGCAAGCGCAAGAAGCGCTCCCACGGCTGAGAGCGTACCGTTGACCAGCACCCAGAGCCAAAGCATCTCGAGGCCTTCCTTCCATCCTGAGCGAAGGAATCCCGTCGCGATGATACCCAACACCACCGCCGGAACCAGCCACGGCACGATTTTTGAAAACCGTGTGGGCGGGGGAACCGCCTCGATATCGGTTACATCGGGCGCAACGGCTCCGGTGTCGAAACTTTCCAATCTTTGAACGATGCCGCGGACGTGTCCCGCGCCGATTATCGCGATGATTTTCTTTCCGTTCGATTCGAAAATTTTCGCCGCAAGGTAGGTGTCACGTTCATCGATGAGCACTTTCTTGACCGACGGAAGATAGTCCGCGAGCTCCTCCATCATGTCTTGTACCGCACTCTTCTCCTTGAGGTTCTCTATTTCCTCCGCCGAAAGCTTTTCCTTGGTGAACACCGAGCTCAGGAGCGCGGCAAGCATCTTGTTCTTTCCCCAAAACCCCGTTTTCTTCCACGCCCGTCTCAAAGTGACGTGTATCTCCCGGTCTGCAAAAACAAAGGGTATCCCCAGCTCCTCGCACACCACAACTGCCCGCCGCATCTCCTCCCCGGGGGCGGCACCGATATTCATCCCGAGCCGCCGCTGGAACGACGCCAGCACCAGATTGGCCATGAGCAAAAAACCCTTCCGTTGTTTCAGGACTTCGTACACGTTCAAGCCCGACCAGCTCTGGCCTTCCGATATCGACCGGTAGCGCGTCTTATCGATCTCGACGCAAACGGTGTCGGGCGATTCATCGCGAATCACCTGCTCGACCTGATCGGTGCTTTCCTTTGATACGTGGGCGGTTCCGACAAGTATTATTTCTCTTCCGCCGATCTCGAGACGGGTGATAGAATCTTCGCCGCTCATTCTTCGCCGCCTTTGCCGCGGAAGCGTTCCAGCTCCAGCGAGGACAAACGTCCCTCGTAGGAAGAAGGATACGCCTTGTTCTCGACTTCGAGGAAGTATTTCTGCGCAAGCGCCGGCTTTTCCTCGATAAGATAGTAGGTTGCCAGAACAAAAAGACCCTTGAGTTTCAGGTCGTGGTCCTGCTCTTTGGCAACCTCCGCCGTCACGTAAGCGTCGGCGCTTGGCTCGAAAAAAACCCTCGCAAGACGATAGTAGAGCGCGTCTTGCGGGAACCTGGTTATCGCCTTCTTCAAATACGCCTCCAGATCTCCGTCAAGCCCTTCCCTCTTGTATGACAAGGCGATAAGAAATGCCCAGAAATGTTCGTCCTTTTCGTAGTCGTAGGCAAGCTTGAGGTAGCGTCTTGCCTCGCGAAAACGCCCTCCGGCGTAGAGGAGAACGCCGGCGGGGCCGTACAAATGGTAGTAGTCGGGCCGCGCTTCGAGCACCTTCACATAGTCGTCCGCAGCCGTCTGTATATCTCCGGCCTGATCGAGCATCCCGCCGCGAAAAACGTAAGCGTAGAAAAAATCGGGGTCGATTTCTATCGCTTGATTGAAGTCTTCAAGCGCGCCGCCCGTATCGCCCAAATGCAGCAAACGGAGCCTCCCGCGGTCTATGTAATGCCAGTAGAAGTCGGGATTGAGCCTGATTGCTTCGGTGAGGTCCTTCTCCGCGCCCGGTAAATCGCCCGCGTCTCTTTTTGCCCGGCTGCGATCGACATAAGCAAAGGCATAATCCGGCGCCATGGCCAGGACTTTGTCGAATTGCTCAACTGCCGGCGCTGCCTCGCCTTGTGCAATAAGCACATTGCCGTAGCCGATGAGGGCTGCCATGTTCTCAGCGTCTGCGGCCAACGCCTTCTGAAAAGATTCTTTCGCCGCATCCAGGGTCCCGGCGGCAAGCCGCAGCTCGCCGAGGGATGCATGCGCCTGCGCGTGTTGCGGATCGAGCTTGACAATCTGCAAAAGAGTCTTCTCCTGGTTTTCACGGTCACCTGAAATCCCGTCGACAAGCGCGAGGTTGAACAATGCCTCGGTGTTCTCAGGTTCCTCGGTAAGGACCTCCTGGAGTATTGCCCTTGCCTCCTCGATCTTACCGGCTATCATGAGAAGGTTTGCGTAGAGCGTCTTACTTTCGGTGTCTTCAGGATTTTTGGTGTAGGCTTCCTCGAAAGCGTCGATGGCCTCATCAACATCACCAAGAAGCATCGCTTCGCTCATCGTCGTGTAGACGTCCTCTTCTTCGGGTATCGATTCAATGACCGGCGGCACCGGTTGTCCGGCTGACGTTTCCGCAGCCGCCGGTTCCTCCGGTACCGATACGCAGGAAGCGGTAACGAAAACCGCAATCATCGCAAGGATGCAGGACGCCGCGGCACTCCCGACAACCGTCCCGAGAAGAGAAATAAAACCTGTGTGCAGCGGGGAGTGTTTCGCCATCGCGTTGATCGATGTGCCCTTATACCACATGAGCGATCTATTCACAACGGGGCTTTGATGTTACCCTGTTTGACCGATGAAGGCGTCAATTCCGCGACGATACTACCTGATACCTCTCGCCTACGTTGCAATCATCGCCATGCTGGTGACGTTGGAGTTTTCAGGAACCGTCAAAATCGAGGAGCGCCTGAACAACCTTACGGTCACCGCGGAAGTATCCGCGCGGCGCAGAGGCGACTCCAGCGCTCTTCAAAAGCTGATTCTCGATCTTGACGGCTTCATTCTGGCATTCGAACGCCAGGAGCCGCTCGAGTTCAGGCTCTCATCGGGCAGGTCGGTTTTCGCGCATCTGACGGGGTACTCCATACTGCCCGGCGCGGTTGAAATCGATTTCGGCGACAGGCTCAAGTTTGAGATTCGCGACGGGAACGACGACCAGAGCCGGGTCCGTGTAGAGGCAAATCTGAAGGAAAGCGCGGAACTTGTCATACCCTTTCAATATCCCGTACAGGGGGGGGTCGATGAAATCGGGGGGCTGCCGTTGTTCGAGATACGGCAGCAGGACCGGAAGCCGGAAAACATCACGGCCGTAGCGCTTCCCGCAGACTCAACCATCGATCTTGAGAACGGTTTTTTTGTCCTCAGAAACGGTGCCGATTCCTTTGGTGATTTTTACGTCACCCGTCTGGAGAAAGAGACAACCTCATCAATCGCCCATTGGTTTTCGCTGCACTACCAGTCGCCGGAGCCGGAGGCATTTGATTCCCAACTGGAGAGCTACCTTGCGGGCGCTTACCTCGGCTGGACGACCACACGGTATTCGGTGACCGGCGGCACGTGGCGGATGCCCGATTCTCCGCCGCAGTTTGATGAATACGCACTCACCGCGGCCCTGACTGAGGCCTTGAAACGCGGGACCTATCCCGAAACCAGCGCCCGGTTCCGCAGCGGGATGCTGCTGCATGCCGGCGAAACAACCTACCTGTCCGCGCCGCATCTGGGAGATATCGTCAACAAAGGCCGCGGCATAATGTCCGGTGACATAGATCGGATACGGGAAGTAGAGGGGATGGTTTCCCGGGGAGATTTGAAAGTCTTTTCCGAACCCTGCCTCCTTCCTTTCTTGCAGGACAGAGCTCCCACGTCCCTGTTTCAAAACCTTGCCGAACTTGCCGGGAGAACTGACATCGCGGCCGCAGACCCCGGCGATGCGGCGGGCATGCTGAACGTGTACCTGGAAAGCCGTGATATCGAGGGTCCGCTGGCGGCAGCCTTCGGCAGCTTCCGGAAAATTACCGAGACGAGCCTGCTCCCGGCGGTGCGCCTGACCGACCGCGGTTATTTCATCGCGGCAACCGATGACCGGATAGACGTTTATAACAGCCTTCGCGCCGGTGTCTCCCTTAAGCTTCTCGGCAGCTATGAAGACAACGAATTTCTTGAGGAGATCGGTCGCGCGCTTGTTAGCTCGGCCCTCCAACTTTCGGAGTCCGAAGGTTTCCTGCCCGCCGCATTGCAGACGGATGAACGGACGGTCATAGGCACCTCCGGGATTCTGAGACCGGAAGAACTGTATCCTCTCATCACGGGAGAAGCCTACTATCCAAAGCACGTGTCGCTGACGGCTGATCTTGGCGCCCGCTCGTGGGCCTGGACTTTGGCGGAGAATTTCGAGGCGCGGCGGTCAGGCTCGCGGCTCGTTATTTCCTTCGAGTATCCGGTAGGCCGGACTCATCACTTCCTTCTGCAGGGAATCGAACCGTTTTCTTCGATGACGTTTTTCGGAATTCCCTGGGTGAGCGATCCGCGTTTTCAATTTTACGGAAGCGGGTGGCTCTACGATGAAGCCGGGAAGACGCTCTATGTAAAAATCACCCATTCGATAGAGCGGGAAGAGCTTGTTATTGCTTTCGACTGACAGCGGTCTTTGCCAAGCCGGCCGCCGCCGTGACCGTTGGCGACGGCCGTCCCGGCGCCCGTCAGCCCGTCAGCCGATCAATTTCGCCAAATCCGCGGCGGTGAATCCCAGAGCTTTGCCGACGTCCGAGGCTTTTCCCGATGTACCGAACCTGTTGATGCAGAAGATATCGTTCGCGGATGTCGCGATACCTCCCCATCCGGTTCCGATACCGGCTTCGGCGGTGATAATCCTCGCGCCGGCGGGTAGAAGTTCTTCCCTGAACGATCCATCCTGCGCTTCGAATAGTTTTCTTGAAATCATCGAGACGACCCGCACTTTTTTCGCCGACTGCGCCGCGGCTTTGAGCGCCATATCGACCTCCGAGCCGGTGGCAACGACAACCACATCGGGATTACCGTCACAGTCCAAAGCTACATAAGCGCCCTTCCGGCATTTTTCACGCCAACGTTTATCATGTTTTTCAAACACCGGGAGGTTTTGGCGCGTCAGCACGAGCGCCGTCGGCCCGTCGGTGCGCTCTATTGCCATCTGCCAGGCAAGAACGGCCTCTTCGGCATCGCCGGGGCGAAACACCAGCAGGTCCGGTATCAGTCTTAAAGATTCCACCTGCTCTATCGGTTGGTGGGTAGGCCCATCTTCACCGACGTATATCGAATCGTGGGTGAAAACGTAGATAGTCGGAAGTTTCATGAGCGCCGCAAGCCTTATTGCCGGACGCATATAGTCCGCAAATATCAGGAACGTGGCGCAGAAGGGCCTGAACCCGCCGTGAAGGGCGATCCCGTTGGTAATACCTCCCATGCCGTGTTCCCTGACGCCGAAGTTGACGGTTCTCCCCTTCCTGTCGGACTTGCTGAACTCTCCGTACTCGGGCATCTGTGTCTTGTTTGAAGAGGCCAGGTCTGCCGACCCTCCAACCAGGTTGGGCATCACTTTGGCCAAGGCGAGCTGTGCGCTCCCGGCGGCGCTCCTTGTGGCGACGGAGGCGCCGGGAGCGAAAGACGGCATCTCGGCTGCGCCGGCATCGGGGGCGCCGAACAGTACATCCCACTGCTTCTTGAGCCCGGGGTTTGCCTTCGCCCAGGAGTCAAAGTTGCGCTTCCACTGCTCGTACGCCCGCAGCCAGGCGTCGCGCTTTTTCTCAAAGTACTCCCCGGTCCCGGGAGCGATATAAAATTCGGCGTCCTCGGGGATGCCGAGGCTCTTCTTTGCCGCGGCAACCTCTTTTTCTCCAAGCGCCGCGCCATGGCACGAGCTGGTTCCCGCCTTGTTCGGGGAGCCTTTACCGATGACCGACTCCAGGAGGATAAGCGACGGTTTCCCCGCTTCGGCTTTCGCCGAAGCCACAAGCTTCATGATACCCTCCAGGTCATAGGCGCTCCCTGAAAGAGCCTGCCAACCGTAAGCGGTATATCTACCAAGCACATCTTCGCTGAAGGTGATGTCGGTAGAACCGTCTATGGTGATTCTGTTGGAGTCGTAGAATACGATGAGCTTCCCCAAACCCAGGTGACCCGCGAGCGATGCGGCCTCCGAGGCGACTCCCTCCATCATGCAGCCGTCCCCGGCAAGCACGTATGTGTAGTGATCGATTACCTGCTGCATCCCGGCGGTGTTGAATCTCGCTGCCAGCATCTGCTCGGCTATCGCCATCCCCACCGCGTTGCTAAGACCCGCGCCCAAGGGGCCGGTGGTGGTTTCGATACCGGCGGCAACGCCGTATTCGGGATGCCCGGGCGTCCGGGAGCCGACCTGCCGGAAATCCTTTATGTCATCGAGAGTCAGCCCATATCCGCAGAGATGTAGAAGCGAGTAGAGCAGCATCGACCCGTGGCCGGCGGACAGGACAAACCGGTCTCTATCTATCCATTCCGGTTCGGCCGGGTTGTGCTTCATGATCTCGCCGTACAGGAGGGCGCCCAGCTCCGCGCACCCCATGGGCAATCCGGGATGTCCTGAGTCTGCTTTTTGTATGGCGTCCATCGAAAGGCTTCGTATGGTAAGGGCCGTTGCTTCAATCGCTTTGGTATTCATATCTCCTCCACAACTCTTGCGTAAGGAGACATCATAGACAAAAGGTTATTTCATGTCATCCGCGCCAAATCGTGTTGACACATCCGCCAAAAACCGGTGACCCTTATGAAGAATTGTGATAGTGTATCGTTCAAATATTCACGATAGGAAAGGGACATGAACAGCATCATTAGCAAGCGACAACTGTCGGATGACGTGTTTGAGATGCGGATCGATGCTCCGTTGATAGCGCGGGAACGTAAGCCGGGCCAATTCATCATCCTGCAGATCGATACTGATTTCGGAGAACGTATACCGCTTACCATCGCGGACGCGGACCCGGATGAGGGTTCAATCACCATCATCTTCCAGGCTGTGGGCAATACCACCCGGAGACTCGCCGCGCTCAAAGAAGGCGGGCAGATCGAGGCCGTGCTCGGCCCGCTCGGCAGACCCACGCATATAGAGAATTTCGGCCACGTCGTATGCGTCGGAGGCGGAATCGGCGTCGCACCGCTTTATCCGATAGCCGAAGGCATGAAGAAAGCCGGGAATAAACTGACTATAATCATCGGGGCGAGAAACAAGAATCTCATCATCCTGGAAAAAAAAATGGGCGCAATCGCCGATGAGCTCATCGTCTGTACCGACGATGGCTCCTACGGCCGGAAAGCGCTGGTGACCGAGCCGCTCAAAGAGCTTTGCGAACGCGATCCAAGACCTGACCTGGCGGTGGCCATCGGGCCTCCCATCATGATGAAGTTCTGCAGTGAAACCACCCGGCCGTACGGCGTCCATACGGTGGTTTCTCTCAATACGATCATGGTCGACGGAACGGGAATGTGCGGCGGCTGCCGCGTTTCCGTGGGAGGAGAGACGAAATTCGTCTGTGTCGACGGGCCCGAGTTTGACGGTCA
>JAFGHN010000111.1 GCA_016930115.1 Spirochaetales bacterium
CGCAGAACGAGAGAAACCTTTTGAGCTCGCCGCTTCTTTTCATGAGAGAAAGGACATGCTTCAGATACTCGCACTGCTGCCGCAGGTCAAGCTTGCTTTCACCTCCGCCGCGTTCATTGAAGGTAATGGGAATTTCGGCCACTTTCCCGTAACGGCCTCTGACAAGGACTTCCAGGAGTATCTTGAATCCCAGAGGGTGAAGCTTGGCTCCGTCGATAACGCCGCGGTGAAAAGCGAAAAAGCCGCACATCGGGTCTGAAACAACTCTCGACTGGGGCAGCATCAGATGGGCGATAGCGGTCGCCCCGCGGGAGATCAATTTGCGCAGGGTGTTCAACCCCGGGACGTACGCGCCCGGGACGTACCGGCTTGCCACCGCCACATCCGCGCCGTTCTCGAGCTGTCCGACAAGACCGCCGATGGCTTCCGGCGGATGCTGCAGATCGGCGTCCATCACGACGATAAGATCACCTGAAGCATGCTTGAATCCCTCGACAACGGCGGTCGCCAGGCCTTTTTCAGCAGTTCTGACGACGACTTTCACCGGACACCGGCCACTCATCAACCGCGCAGCCGCCGCCGTGCCGTCCGGGCTGTCGTCATCGACCACAACAATCTCATAACTCCGGCCGGCCAACGCCGCGTGGATCCGATTTACGAGCGGTTCGATTACCTTGGACTCGTCATAGGTGGGAATGATTATCGAGATTAAGTCCGACATTTGTGGTGCCCGCTACACGATTTCTTCAACTTGCGCTGTTTTTTTTGGCGCCGGTACTGATTACATTCTTAAGGCAATGTGGGCGCGGCGTCAAGAAGCAGCTCCGCGAAATCCCGCCCCTCCACGTTGAGAAATATGTTATCACCACGTGGAAAACTTGATAGAATACAGGAGCACAACATTGCCTTGCGTCGGAAATACCGGCCTGAAAGGAGACGCTTGTGATCGATTTACTCGCCGACCTGCATATCAACGTGTATTTCGCGCTGGGAACGGCCTATTTCCTCTTGCTTTCGCTTTCAAACGTCCTCTGGCTGCGGATGAGCTCGCGTCGTCCCAGAAAGACCACCGGCCCGTTGGTATCGGTACTCATCCCGGCGCGGGATGAGGAAGACAATATTGGACGTTGCCTCGATTCGCTGGTGAACCAGACCTATGAGAATTACGAGATAATCGTGTTGGACGATCAATCGACGGACCGGACGTGGAACATCATCAGTGAGTTTGCTCACAATTATCCAGAACTCGTCAAAGTTCACAAGGGTAAAAAGCTACCGGAATCCGGGTGGACGGGGAAAGCCCACGCAATGCAGCAACTCTCCCGGCTCGCGGCGGGAGAATATTTTCTGTTCACCGATGCGGATACGGCACACCAACCCGAAAGTGTAGCCTGGGCGGTTACAAACATCGAGGCTCACCACGTCGATTTGGTGTCCGGCTATCTCAATCATGAGCTGGAAACTTTCGGCGAGAAACTGATCGTACCTGCCATGTACATCATGACTGCATTTCTGATGCCGCTCTGGCTCATCCCGTCGACAAAGACACCTGCGTTTTCCTTTGCGATCGGACAATTGATCATGTTCAAACGGAGCGCTTTCGAGGCGATAGGCGGGTATTCTGCGGTGTCCGAAAGAATCAGTGACGATATCTTCATCGTCCGGGAGCTCAAGAAGGCCGGTTATCGCGCTATTTTTCTGGATATCAGTGATTACGTGAGCTGTCGCATGTATACCGGGTACACCGAATCGATGAACGGCATCTCGAAAAATATTTTCGACTTCTTCAAGCACCGGCCTCTCTTCTTTGCGATCGCTCTCACGCTGCTGGCGATATTCACGCTCTTGCCGTTGTACCTTCTGATAATCCGGCTCCTGGCGATCGATGCCCGTACCCCGGCAACGGAGCTCAGCGTGCTGCTCTTCGCACTCGCCTGGTCGCTTACGCTGTACGACAGGGGTTCACGGTGGTGGGTCCCGTTGCTGTATCCCGTGCTTTTCCTGCACCTCTTATACATGACGTGGCGATGCTTTGGAAAAGTCGCCGTCGGGCACGGGATCGTCTGGAAAGGACGAGGTATCCGGTAGTTCTTCATGGCCTATCAACCCGGGGGCAAAATAATCTCTTACACCCAGGCATTCTTGCCCTTCCTGCTGCTGTTTCATTTGTGCGTGTTCCTGATCCGGGTTATCTCGTGGTCGATCCTCAGGATCAGGATCACCGGCCGGCCGAACCTCCGCAAGATCGATAAAGCGCTGCTGGTAAGCAACCACACCCTCGTTCTCGACCCGGGGTTAATCGCATACGCGATACGGCCCCGGAGGACGTATTTCACGATGCTGGAAGAAACGGCGCTTATTCCCTACCTTGGAACGTTTGTACGGCTCCTGGGCGGGATCCCTATCCCTCCAAACTCAATTGGCAGGCTGGAGAAAGCTGTGTTGAAAGGGCTCCGCGAGTTGGGGCTCGTCCATTTTTTCCCCGAAGGGGAATGTTTTCTCCGCAACCAGCAGATCCGCCCGTTTTCTATCGGCGCTTTCTATCTCGCCTGCCGCCTGCGGGTTCCGGTTGTGCCGGTCACCACGGTGCTGCACGAGCGCTCGTTGTTCGGCAGAAAAGTGCGTACGATACTCTGGGGGTACGTGCTTGCGCCGCCCCGGGTATCGGTATACATCGGCAGACCGTTCTATCCGGAGGATTTCCTGCCGGCGCCCGGCCGCCCCGACTCGCCGCAGCGCGTGTCCTCGGTGCGGCATGCGGCAACCGCCATGGCGGAGGCGGTGCGGGCATACATGCAGTCGACAATCGACTCAGCGGGTGGCTGCAAAACCATGTATCGCGGCCTCATGCCCCGGCTTGTAAAACAGAAGTAACGATCTTATCAGAGGGCCCCTCCGCATTGTAGTATGGGTCGTGCCGATGACATACGCACTGGAAACGCAAAGCCTGGTAAAGCAGTTCGGTAAGCTGACCGCCGTTGCCGGTATCGATCTCAGGATAAGGACCGGCGAGATTTACGGGCTCCTCGGCCCAAACGGTTCGGGCAAAACGACGCTGATCAGGTTGCTCACGGGAATACTCAAACCTTCCGGCGGAAGCGTCACCTTGCTTGGGGAAAAAATGCCGAACAAAGAAGTAATGCTCGACGTCGGGTATATGACCCAAGCCGTCGCCCTCTACGAGGACCTGAGTGTCCGCGAAAACGTATCGTTCTTCGCTTCAATGTGCAATGTTACCGACCCGGAAAGGATCGACGAGATTATCGATTTTGTCGAAATGGGTGACCGCAAGAAGAGCCTTGTGCGCAACCTTTCCGGCGGCATGAAACGAAGGGCCTCGCTTGCCTGCGCACTTGTACACAAACCGGACTTGCTGCTGCTGGACGAACCGACGGTCGGGATCGACCCCACGCTTCGCGTGGCCTTTTGGGAATATTTCAGGCAGGCGGCAAACGCAGGTTGCACCGTTGTTGTTTCAAGTCACGTCATGGATGAGGCCCAGCGTTGTGACAGGCTTGGATTCATCAGGAGCGGCAAACTGATTGCTGAGGGCAGCTATGAGGAGCTCATCAAGCGCGCTCAGGCAAGCTCTCTGGAAGAGGCATTCCTCCGTTTCGCCTCATGTAAGGTGGATATATCGTGAACTGGCGCCGTATCGCCGGGTTGAGCCGGCGTGTGATGCTGCAGATTATCCGGGACAAGCGGACTTTCGTGCTCTTGATCGCGGTGCCGATCCTGCTGCTTCTCCTGGCCGACCTGCTCTTCGAGTCTGATGCCGGCAGATACCCGATAGGGCTTGTCAACCTTGACCGGGGAGTGACGCTGCCGGACGGAACCTTCTTGTCTCTCGGCGAAGAGATCGAAGAAGGGATAGAGCGTGATGAGCTGTTTTCTCTGGTGCCCCTGGAAACCGATGAGCTCGTCACTGCACTGGAGGAAAGCCGCGTAAAAGCGGTCCTCAATTTTAC
>JAFGHN010000001.1 GCA_016930115.1 Spirochaetales bacterium
GCCCAAGCCGTTCCGTAACGCCCGGCGGTTGACAATCATTTGTACGGTTCATACTGTAAGCTATGGCATTACCTCGCAATCTGCGCGTTTTTCTTGAAGTCTTGCTCGTCATATGCGTCGTTATCGCCCTGGGCACCGGTATTGCCCTCGGTATTGCCCTCGGCTCGACAAGAAACCTGCAAATTACCGGACAAATCGGTGAAACCCAACTTGCTTTGCCGTCTCAAATACTGGACAGAAACGGCAAATTGATTACCGAATACTTCGCGGAAGAAAAACGTAATATCATCTCAATTAACGAGGTGCCGCGTCATCTTATCTACGCCGTCATCGCCGCCGAGGACAAGAACTTCTTCAGCCACAACGGTTTTGATCTCTCCGGCTTCTTCCGTGCGCTGTGGAACAATCTTCGCGGCACCTATTTTTCGGGTGCATCTTCGATAACCCAGCAGGTCGCCGGCGAGCTCTATGCGGACAGGTCTGAGATAACAATCAAGAGAAAACTCGTTGAGCTCTGGTACGCGTACCAGATGGAGCACAAGCTGACAAAATACCAGATCCTCGAGCTCTATCTGAATACGGTCTACCTGGGGCATAACACCCATGGCATCGAGGCGGCTTCCCAGTTCTACTTTGGCCACTCGGTACGCGAACTGACTCTGGCGGAATCGGCGATACTCGTGGTCCAGGTCAGAAGCCCCGCCAGGTATTCGATGATCAACCATCCAAATGACGCGAAAGAGCGGCAGTGGACCGTGCTCGAGCAGATGATCAAGCAGGGCTACGTGACTCGCGAGGAAGCCAAAGCGTCCTTTGACGTATTCTGGGAAAGGTACGATGTTACGCGCTCCAATACATCCACGGCATACTTCGAAAACGAGAGCAGGGCACCGTATTTTTCAGAGTACGTGCGGTTGGAGATCGAAGACATACTCTACGGCTCGCTTGTAGACATAAACCGGGAGGGCTTTGTCATACACACAACTCTCGATCTCGACATCCAGCAAACCGCCGAAAGGCAGATGTCGCGCGGCACAAGAGAGATAAATCAAAAATACCAGATGGATACTGCCGAAAGGCTAGAGGAGGCAGACCGGCTATTTCTGCCGCTTGTGGACGCTCTGGCACTCTTGCTCGATATCGATCGGCTCCACATCGCCGATTCGAAGCAACGAAGGGACGCCCAACGGTACTTCAACGCCAACTTAAGCCCGGTGTTGATCGCGACGGCTCTTCTCATCGGTTCGGATACCATGGTCGATCTTACCGACCTCGCCTTGCGGCAAGCCGAGTCGACGACGAAGAGGACCACCGTTGAGGGAGCGCTTATCACCCTCGAGAACGCGACCGGACACATCCTTGCGATGGTGGGCGGTAGCGAGTTCAAGACAAAGAATTTCAACCGGGCGGTATCGGCCACGGTCCAGCCGGGCTCCGCTTTCAAACCGCTCTACTATTCGGCGGCGGTATCCTCAAGGATAATCACACCGGCGACGATGATCATGGACTCCCCCGTTATATTTTTCAATCCTGACGGCACCCCCTATGAGCCCAAAAACTTCCTGGGAACCTGGTCCGGACCGGTGAGAGCCCGATACGCCCTTGCAAACTCGATGAATGTTCCTTCAACAAAAGTCCTCGACGCAATCGGGTTCGATATGGCTATCAACCGGGCCTCCAGGCTGCTTGGAATGTACGATCAAAGGAATGATGAGAAGTTGTTTCCCCGGAAGTATCCCCTTGCCCTTGGCGTGGTGAGCGTCGCCCCGATCAACATGGCGAGGGCCTTCGCAACTTTCCCCAACCAGGGTAGAGAAGTGGAGCCTATTGCAATACGTTATATCGAAGACCGCAAAGGAAATATCAGGTACGAATACGAGAAGGAGAAGATCAAGGAACGGCAGCGTAGGAGCGAAGAAGAACTGCAAATCATGACGCCCCAGGAAGCCTACATCATGGTATCGATGCTCGAATCCACCGTGCAGTACGGGACACTGGCAAATCGCCGCATCATGGTAGGAGGTTTTGACGGTATGCCGATGGCAGGGAAAACCGGTACCACGGATAACTGGGCGAATGCCTGGACGATCGGCTTCTCGCCGTACATGACCACCGCAGTCTGGTTTGGATTTGATATGCCGGGAGAATCACTCGGCAGAAACCAGACAGGCGCCACCGCAGCGGGGCCGATTTGGGCGTGGTATATGAAGGAGATTCATACCGATCTCCCCCCGAAAGAGTTCATTCGTCCGGAAACCGGCCTCATCGAACGCAAAGTGTGTGCGGTTTCCGGGAAGCTTCTCACCAACGCCTGCAATGAGGGGTCAATAGATGAAATATTCCTCGCAGGCACGCAACCCGAGCAATTCTGTGACTATCATATTGCGAAGGAAAAGCGCAATGAAAAGATAGTAACCCGCATCAAGGACAGGTTGTTCCTGGGGGGTGTGACAACCGGCCTGGGTATCGATCTTCAAACTGAGGATTTTGACTTGCTTGGATCCGACGAGCCGGATTCGCCGCGACGGACGACGGGCACCCAGGCCGGAAATCCGCTCTTGGACTGATGCAAACGGAGGTCAATCATGCTGTATTCCAGGGAACATGTGTGGGTAAAGGAAGAAAAGGGAACGGTCCGCATCGGCCTATCAGATTTCGCGCAGACAGAACTGGGAGAACTGACTTTTATCGAATTGCCTGAACCGGGAAGCCATTTCGCCCGTTCACAGGTGATATGCTCCATCGACTCATTGAAGGCCGCGAGCGACATCTACGCCCCCCTGTCCGGCACTGTGGAATCGGTGAACGCATCCTTGAACGATACCGAAGGCGCCTCGCTGATCAATCGCGACCCTCTGGGCGCCGGCTGGATTCTCACGATGAAACCGGATGACGATAATTACAGAAAAGATCTACTTTCGCCCGAAGATTACAGGAAGTACACCGGCAGTGAATAGAAAAACCCAAATGCCCGTTGCAGACATCGTCTTGAACTATCGCGTGAGAAAGAATCTCGGCGACATCAGTACGCTCATGCAAAGCATGCAGAAGCATGGGCTCCTGAATCCTATAACAGTCACCCCAAAGGGGGAATTGATTGCCGGCCATCGCAGGCTCGAGAGTGCGAAACAACTCGGGTGGCAGTACATCGATGTGTTGGTCGTCGACGACCAGAGCGAGATAGACAGGCTCGAAATGGAGATAGAAGAAAACGTGTACCGAAAAGCCTTGAGCTCCGATGAGCTTGCCGACGCCTACAGACGGCTGGAAAAGATGAAAAACCCGGGTTTCTTCAGGAAGCTGTTTCATCGGATCCGTAATTTCTTCAAGAAGCTGTTCGGCCGCGGCCCGCGGAAAGCGTACTGATATCAATCCCGGCGGCTATATGTCCCAGATCTCTTCAAATCGATGCGGCCGCTCGCAATAGATGCACACAAAGGTTGTGCCGTCGGCACGCCTGAACTCGGGCAAGACGTGCTGATGATGCGCCGGAAAAGAGACGCAGTTATCGTTCTTGCAGGAAATCTGCGCGAAATTGTATAACCGGGGCGGCATGTGCAGCCGGTATTTGCTCCGTACCTGCTTTTCCTTGATGATATTCAGCGTGCATCCCGGCGCAATCGCCCCCAGCATCTTTATCTGACTTTCGTCGAAAGCGAGTATGTCGGGTAGTGATATCAATCCCTTATACAAACTCGGGTCGTTGGTATGGTAGACGCCGTGAGAGCTCCTGCAATCGAGCCGCATGATCCGCCTGATCTGATCGATCTGCGTCCAGATGCTCCCGATATCCCTGCCCTTTCCGATATGGTCGATCACAATTCCGTTATCAACCGGTTTTATTCCCACCTTGTATTCCGGTTTCTTGCCTCTCTTCACCGGCACCTCTTCTATGTACTCCTCCGGCGGTTCGCTGAAGTCCCGGTGCTCCCCGGCAAAATCGTCCCCAAGCAATCCAGATAGCATTCCTATTTCAACAATGCGGGTGAAATATCCGTTTATAGACTGTTCGTCCCAGGCTGCGAAAGGAGTCGTGTCAAGAAACGAAGGGATTGTCGGATGCTCGCGGTGTCGCGGGAGCGGGTGATAGAACTTGGTTCCTTCAGGTACCTTGGAGAGAAAATCGCGTGAGAATGTAACGGAGTTTCTCAGGTGGTCCGCCTTTTCCAACACCTGCTCGCCCATCCGTTCGAGTTGCAGGCGTGTAAAATACCAGATATCAGCCACCTTTTTTTGAGCAAGATAACTTTCTATCGAAGGGAATACGCGAATCGCGAATCCGCTTTCTTTCATCCTTTCAACATAATAGTCAGGCATCGCAAGCTCGGGAGGAGCGACAAGGTCGACCTCCACATTCCTGAAAATGCGTAATCCGTCGGCTTTTGAATGGACGGTTCTCCCGTGAAGCAGGTCTCCCACAACGGCGATGTGCACGTGATCACGGTTCCATCCTTTCTTTTCAAGAAAGGTGTACTCATCGAGAAATTCCTGGGTCGGATGCTCGTGTCGGCCGTCTCCGCCATTAATGAAGGACGGACGGGGATACCCCAACCGCTCTGCGTAGGACGCAAGGGCAAGATCAAGCCACCGGCAAACCCCTTCGAGCTTAGATCGGACAACAAAGATCGATCGTGCGCCGTACCCGAAGAGCATCTTCACTGTGTCTGTGATGCTTTCTTTCTTTGTGGTTATCGACGACGTGCCGGCATCGAAATTGTTCACTCTGACGCCGTGGAATTTGGCGGCGTTCCTGAAAGATTCCTTTGTTCTTGTAGAGTCTTCAAGAAACAGCAGATAGAATCCCAGGTCCCTGTCATCCGTCCTGAATCGCGCCGTATCCGCCCCGGATGCGATTGCCTCTTTGAGCTCGCGGGTTTTCCGGTACAGATATACCTGCTCGTCAAGGGAAAGGTCGTTTACTACGGTTATGCTTCTCCCTGAGAACGGCCCGGATAAACGCATCTGGTGCCTCCGTTTCACTATCGCACGGTTTGACTGTCCGTCAGGTCGGCGGTCA
>JAFGHN010000112.1 GCA_016930115.1 Spirochaetales bacterium
CTGCCAGGAAAGTTCCGCTATCGATATCAGCAATCCGCATACCGCGAAGAAAGACCAGAGGATGTTCAGGTTGAGCAGGGAAATGAAAGAATCACTCGTTCCGCGGCTGCCTATCAAGGATTCGATTCCGATTGCGAACAGTGCCGCCGCGGCGAGCCGGGCGGTGACCGGTTCAACGGCCATTGTCCAGCCCAAAAGCTCCAGGAACCGCCAGGGAAAGAAAAAAAGCGGAACGGCGATGACGACATCGACAAAAGCATGGATCATGAAAAAGACCCGCAGGATAGTAGGGACATCCGGCGTTATTCGTTTCATCGGTTCACCTCCTGAAAAATATCTCGGTATATTTTGTAGTGCTCCGTGTCCCGGTATTGTATTTCACGTATCGGCGCCGAATCGAATCCCAGTATACGACCTCCCTCCAGTGACAGGAGGATCGGCGAGTGTGTGGCGATGATAAACTGTGCCTTGCCCGAGAGCATCGCCTTTCTGATGATTGCCACGAGTTTAAGCTGCGTTTTGGGTGAAAGCGCGTTTTCAGGTTCGTCGAGCAGATACACTCCTTCCAGACTGAACCTGTGTTCAAAGTAGGCCATATGGCTTTGCCCGTGTGATTGGGTCAGCAGAGAATTGTTCCCAAAGTAGCGGAGCACCCCGGGATCGGTCGAGGCCCACTCGTCGAGCAACTGGGAGAAGTTCCTGAACATTTCCGCCGCAAAGAACGCCCCGGGTACGATCCCGTTGGCCCACTTGAGGGATATGTACCTGTATAACTGCTCCTCGTACTTGTTCTTGATGTACCGCGAGCGCTGAAACCCTGTCCATATATGGATATTCGCCCGGTAGGCGATTGATTTCAGGAGCGTCGATTTCCCCGAACCGTTTTCTCCGGCGAAGAAAGTGACCGGGGAGGTGAACCGGATCGATTCGGTGGTATTGAGCAGATCAAGGCTGAAGGGATAAACATCGCGTACGGGAAATTGGTCCGCATGGATGCAGCACTCGCTCACATGCATGAGATCTCTCCCTGAACTCCGGCGAACCAGTCATTCACCGCGGAAATCACCTGTTCCGGCGGAGGGACAGGCCTTCCGTTTGTCACAAACGCTACATAGGTGCGCGCACTGACCACTTCCGCGTTGTCCGGTTGCCGCCGGAGCTTCTGATCAAACACGTACTGAAGCCGTCCCTTTGTGCTCATCCGCAGGCTTGACGAAAACTCCTCCATGCCCTTGAGAGACAACCGGTAATCGATTTCGATCCGCCTCACCACCGCGTCTATTCCCTCGATATGCAGGGCCCTGAAATCGACACCGAGATGCCTCAAGAAGCAGTGGCGCGTGTGCTCGAGATAGTTGAGATACACCGCGTTATTGATGATTCCCTGTAAATCGCATTCGCAGTCCCGGGTCTGCATCATGATTGAGTAGGTCCGGTCCTGGCTCATGAAATATCCCTTATCGGTATGGATACGGAAAAGGTCGTTCCCTCATCCTTGCCTGATGAAAAAGATGCGTGCCCTTCCAGGTAGTTTTCGGTCAGGAGTCTTATGCTGTAGGTCCCCAGGCCGCGCCCGGGGCCTTTCGTCGAAAAGAAGCGGGAGAAGATTTTGGGCTGCACTTCGCCGGGAATGGCGCCGGGATTGTGGACCTCAAAAATCGCCCTCCCATTCTCCTTGCCAAACCTGACATCGATGGTGTCACCCGGTTCGGAGGCTTCCAGGGCGTTCTTCAGCATGTTGCCGAGGACCCTGCGCAGTATTGTTTCGTCGCTTACAAGAGAGAAGGACTCGGAGAACGGCGTGATCCGGACAATTTTTTTTGATGTGAGGTCAAGCTGCTCATATTGCGCAACAACCGTGTGTACAAGCTCTTCCGCAATGATCATCTGTCTGCTTGGGTTTAAGGTGCCGTTTTCCGCCGAAACGAGGAGTTTCTGGCTCTGTATTTCGTCGATCAGGCTTTCGGTTATTTCGCCGGCGCGCACAACCAGCTCACGGTTTGGCCCGGTGGTGACCTGTCGCTTCAGTAATTCGAGATACGCGCTCAACCCTGAGGCTGTATTCAGGATGTCGTGAAAAAAAATCCTTTCGAGGGCAGCCTGATGCTTTTTTTCACTCATGTCCTCGAGTAAAAGCACGAGGTATCGCTCGGATTCTACCTCGATGGGGATGGTCCGGATGTTGAAATTGTATGTAACGGATAAGCCGTTCGATTTTGTTTGAACGACGCATTCACCGTTTATCTCGTGCAAGGTGCGTTGCGCATCAACGATCGCTTTCGCCGCGCCACAGTAGCGGCACAACTCGGTCAATCCGCAGTCCTCCGTCCCCGCGTGAACGCACTTGAGCATTTCACCGGGTCTTCTGCCCAACGGCCCTTCGCCGAATATCTCGATGAGCTTTGGGCTGGCGTACACGATCTGCCGTGCCTGGTTTATGACCATGGCAAGCTCATCGGCGCTGTGTTGCATCAGCCCCGCGGACATTGCGTGCTCAACGCTGCGGCGCTGCTTTTCGAGAACCACCGGAGCGAACCTATGCATGGGAGGTTCGTAAGAATTGCTCATCGTCTCATCATTACACATTGAACCGATTCCGTCGAGAACGCCGGGTTGCCCGCCCGCGACGGATGGCTGTATAATCTTCCGGATCGCCTGCAGCCCAACCCGGGATGCGATAAGGGAGCCAGGATGAGACACCCCGTGCTGTTATTGCTGTTTATTGCCGCTGCCTCGCCGGTATTCTGCCAGACTACCCTTCACCCGGTGACAGAACCTCTCCTTCCCGTGGTCGCGCGTTCCGTGTCTTTCGGCGATCCGGAGGACCTCGGTTTTTTTTCAACCGTTCGCGGGCCGATAGCGGTGTCGGAGGAAGGCCGGAAGCTCGTGGCCGACTCCGTCTTCTGGAGCTGGATGAACATCGGCAGCTTGGGCGCGAGCACGCTGAGCTTCATCGTCACCTGCTGTGTTGACAGAACGGTAGGCGGCATGCTGAGTTTGGCATCGGCCGGATTCTGGTCTGTTTCCAACCTCGCCACGGCTTTTACCCACCGGAAGATTGCGAACGATATCAAGACCGCCGATCTAAACGTCCCGAGGCCGGTTGCCGCGGGAGTAGCGTCTTTGGCCGCCGGCGTGCTGGGTATCGGCGCCGTCACGGCGACAAGCCTGATCTTCAACGACCTCTCGGGCGCCGCCGAGATAACCGCGTATGTCTGTTTTGGGCTCTCAGCCATTGCGGGAGGTTACGGTGTCTTTAAGACTTTTGAGTACGCCCACGCCGCCGGAACAGATCTGAGCTTCTTTTAAGGGAACATCTCGCTGATGCTCAGCCTGTGATGGATCCGCCTGATCGCCTCGGCAAAGTACGGTGCAACGGATACTACTTCAACTTTGTCCGAGAGACCCACCGGGTGCTCCTCCACTGTATCCGTTATCAGAAGTGTTTCAATCGGACTTGAGTTTATCGATTTCATCGAACCGGCGGTAAAAACGCCGTGTGTGACCATCGCGAAAACGCGGAGTGCCCCCCGTTCCTTGAGTATTATTGCCGTCTTGACCAGCGTACCGCCCGATATGACGAAATCGTCCACGATCACTGCGTTCTTTCCTTCTACATCGCCGATGACGTTGAGGATCTCCGCCTTCTCGTCGTGGTTCAGCCTCACCTTGTCGCCGATCGCTACATCGGTTTTCAGGTAATTGGCAAACTGACGCGCTTCATCGGCAAACCCGGTATCCGGGGCGACAACCACCAGGTTTTCCAGGCCGAACTGCTTGAAACGCTCGCACAGCGCCGGATGGCCGTAGAGATTGTCCACCGGAATTCTGAAGAATCCCTGTATCTGGGGAGCGTGGAGGTCCATCGTCACCACCCTGTCGGCACCCGCTGCTTCTATTGCATCCGCGCAAACCCGCGCCCGTATCGAAACTCTCGGTTCGTCTTTCTTGTCTCCCTTTGCATAGCTGAAGTAGGGGATAATGACGGTGATGGATTGCGCGCTTGCCCGCCGCAGCGCGTCTATCCAGAAGAGCAGCTCCATGAACTTGTCATTCGGCGAAAACATCGTTGACTGTACGAGGTAGGCGTGGCGTCCGCGGACATTTTCAATCACCCTGACAAAGATGTTGCCTTCGGAAAAGGTCAACATCTCGTTGCGGGCGGGCTTTATCGAGAGGTAGGAGCATATATTAGAAGTAAGTTGTTTGCTGCCGCTGCCGGCGAACACGAGTATCTCGTCGTCGCTCATATCCTGATATAGTATCCGGGAGCCTTCCGCGGTTCAAGTGGATACGGCGCGGGAGACTGCGGCGTTCCCGCGCGGCGCCAGGCGCCGCCGGCTTTTCAGAAGCCGAGCAGCGCCTTCCGTAGTCCGTGGAACACGAGAAAAAACCGGGGCGGCAGCGCCGTGCCCAACCAGCGGACTTCAAAGTGAAGATGCGGCGCTGTCGACCGCCCGGTACTCCCGACTCTGCCGACTGGCTTCAACGTTCTCAAGAGAACGACCGCCCCTTTTTTCGTCCTGATTTCGCGCAGGTGGGCGTAACGGGTTTCAAAACCGAGAGGGTGTCTGATCGTGACATAGTTCCCGTAGCTGTCGCTCAATCCGGTCTCAATAACGATACCCGGCGCCGAAGAGACGACCCTTGTTCCCTCCGGCGCCGCGAGGTCGATTCCTTTGTGGGTTTCAAGATCAAGAGCGAACAAACTCTCGGGTCTTTTACGGAGAAAAAAACCTGATGAGACCTCGCCGTCGACCGGAAATCGGAACGGAGGAACCGCTACCGTCACAACTATGAGCGCTGCGAATACGAGAAGCACGATCTTTCGTAGTCGCCTCCCCGCATTTGAAGCGAGGCGGTTCTTCTTGATTTTCGAGTTGAGCCTCTGGAAGCTCTTCAGAGTCCTCTTGAAGCTCCTCACTTCCCTGTCGTGACGCTTCGAGTTAATGGACAGCCTTCCTCACTCCGGTGCGTTATTCTCATGGAGCCGCACCCGCATGAGTGTCTTTTCTTTAGCTCACTTGTCAGATTTCAGGAATAGATTCATTTTTGTGCCGCATTGCGGGCAGGTTCCTTTCGCCTGGCGGCGGCCTTTTTCGTTTGTGGTGACTTGAACGTTCTTCATTTCACGTTTTTGCTTACACTTTACACAATAGGCAACATATTCACTCATGCACAGCTCCTTACAGTATGGTATGAAAATAGTAACCCCATTCCGGTGGAAGTTCAAGAAACAGAGAGAGTCTTTTCTATCGGCGCAGAATCGGGAAAAAACCCGCTCTTCGTGCGATAATCGGTATCAAGTACCGGTGACACAATCGCCGCGGTTGTGACATACAGTGTATGGAGACTGTCGTTGCGCCGCGGGCTTGCCCCAAGCGCAAGATACTCCGGTATCGGCAGTCGCGCGCGGAGAAGGAGGAAAACCTGGTGTCTCACAAATCACTTATATTTCCGTTTGTCGTTATAACCCTGTTGACGTTCTGTGCCGGGAATGCACCGGCCTCGGCGCAATTCGAACGATTGAGCGAATCGGGGATCAGCGTCCTTCAGGTAGAAGCGTCGTTGTTGAATGTGGAAGTAAACGGCGGCGCCGGGTCGGTCCTGACAGGTTGGGGCGAAGACATTCCAAAGAACGTCATAGTCAATTACAAGCGCCGCGGCGATGTCCTGCACGTCTGGGTTGAAAAGCGTTTCTCCCCGTTTGCCCTGCGCAAAGAAGGAAGACTTTTCTTTGAGGTGCCCGACACCATTGATCTCGATATACGAAGCGCTTCAGGGACGATTGTTATCAGGAACATGAGATCATCGCTTATCAAAGCGGGTTCTTCCTCGGGCGCCATATCGGTTTCGAAAATCCGTTCCGCGGTTGAAGTGAAGAGCTCTTCGGGCGGTATAAACCTGGGAATGATCGAAGGTGACCTTCGCGCGGAAAGTTCGTCCGGACGCGTTGAGCTTATCGATGTGAACGGGACGGTAAACGCAACCGCCTCTTCAGGGGACCTCAGGCTTTCTGCGATTAATGGTGACATCGGTGTATCATCAAGCTCCGGAAGAATCCTGTTGAGCTCCGTGACCGGCGCTTTGAGCCTTCACACGGTCTCCGGTGATATCACGGGAGACGGCATACGCGTTACGGGTGACAGCATATTTGAAACTAGTTCCGGGCGTATCGATGTTGATTTGGAAAACCAACTGAATGATCTCTCCTTCAGGCTCACAAGTTCAAGCGGTCGGCTGCAGGTCGGGAATCTGAAAGGAGAAAAAAGCCTCGCGGCCGGCGAGGGTGTGATGCGAATAACCGGAGAGTCGAGCTCAGGGGACCAGTCTTACAGATAGATTCCGCCGCTGCGCCGCCGCCGCGGCGGAACTAAGGTCGCCAAAGCGGCGGCCGCTGCGGGGGCACCGCCGGATTTGACGCCGCGGGGCCGTTCGAATTACAGCTTCTTGTGGCAGAACCACCAGTCAAAGCATTCGTAATCCTTGAGCCGTTTTGCTATGTCCGCCTGATTGGTGGGCGGCGGGACGATGACGCGGTCCTTGATGAGCTCATTCTCGGGCCAGCCGGCGGGAACCGCCACCTTGTTCTTGTCCGCGATTTGGAGAGCCTTGACAGCCCTCACAATCTCGTCCATGTTCCGTCCGATTTCCTGCGGATAGTAGATCATCAGCCTGACAACGGCGTTCGGGTCGACGACAAAGACCGCCCGCACCGTGTTTGTTCCCTTTCCCGGGTGCAGAAGCCCGAGTCTGTTTGCTATGGCATCGTTGGCGGCGATAATCGGATACTGGATTTCAACATCGAGCTTTTCTTTGATCCATTCGATCCATTTGATGTGGCTGAATACCTGATCAACCGACATCCCGATGAGCTTGACGCCAAGAGCCTTGAACGCATCGAAACGCTTCTGAAACGCAACGAACTCGGTGGTGCACACCGGTGTAAAGTCCGCCGGATGGCTGAACAGCACGAACCACGATCCCGCGAAGTCGCCCGGGACATTCATTGGGCCGTGGGATGTGGCGACTTTGAGCTCCGGGAACTTGTCACCCAGCAACGGCATACTGAATTTGCTCTCTTCCATTTGAAAACTCCTGATATGATGGTTTATTTGCCCGCACCCTTCGGGTCCCCACCCGCAGGCAAGAGACCCTTACGTCACACGGCATACTGTAATTATACGGGACTTTGTTCTTATTGTAAACAGTAATCGGAATTATTACCGATAACGCAGGTCCCACCAAGAGGCGCGCCCAGAAGCTCCGTCCCCATGCCGCTAAACCGCTCTGCTTTACGCCGATAATAAACACAACGGGAGCTGCGCCGCCTGCCCACCGGCTAGGCAATTTGGAAGCGTAATATCAGCAAACTCCCGATTGTGGGTTGAGCAATTTTCCCACCAAATATACGGAAGATACCGATTGACTTTCTTTGAGATTATGAAACTGAACGGCAAGAACGACCGGCTGCGACGCAGCGCACGATGTAACCTGACAATCCTCTTACTCACGGTGCTCGTGCCGGCGGTTGTTGCCGCTGGCGGGACCGGTGAGGCGGAAGGCTACGGCGGGCGGGTAACGGTCCCGGTCTTGAACAGAATTGAAGGGCTGCATCCGCTGATCGACCGGAGCGTCGAAGCGGTGGTGCTTCAGCTTATCTATAACGGTCTTGTCGTCTTAAACGAGACTCTTGAGCCGACCCCGGGCCTTGCTGAATCCTGGACGGTGTCCGCGGATGGGTTGGCGTGGGATTTTGCTCTGCGCCGCGACGTGCGTTTCCATGACGGTGAGCCC
>JAFGHN010000113.1 GCA_016930115.1 Spirochaetales bacterium
CTCGGCCGCCGTTTCGGGGCCAAAGTTGTCCGCCCGCGACCGGAGCGAGAAATTCGATGTCCCGATGTAAGCCGCGTCCGCGCCGTAATTGTAGACTGTTTTCAGCTTTTCGAGATTGCCCGCGGGCGCGAGAAGTTCGGGACAGATCACGAGGTACGCTCCGCGGCGCCGGGAACGCTTTCCGGAGGTTCGCCCTGACCGTCGCTCCCATGGTTACGGTCGCCGCCGCGATAGGCCTCCTCAAGAGAGGCTCTGTTTGAATCGAGAAAGAGAAGCAGGTAGTGCTGCAACGAGTGGAAATACACGCGTTCGAGATACGCGGCCGGACGGGAGATGTAGCGGTAGTGCCATATCTCGTGACGATAGCCGGTAACCTGCTCGTAACCATCCGGGTAGGAGAGCGAATATCCGTACTTCCAGGCATTTTCCACAAGCCACCTCCCCGCCGGTGTCGCGGCAAAGGAGTCGGTGATCGACCCGAAGTCTACCGCGGTGCCGAGCTGATGCTGTGAAGCCCCCGGCCGGGCGGATTCGCGATCGGCCTGCTCCCGGCCCAGCTCACTCACGTTGCGCAGGTAAACCGTCTCCTGGTAACCGTAGGACCTGTAGGCGGAGGAGAAAACGAGTTTGATACCCTCCTGTCTCGCCGCTTCCGCCATGGCGAGAGTATCCGGCAGCGCCACCGCCCGCAACATCATCCCGTCCCGGTTTCTGTAGAGGGGGTAGTCCCCCAGATTTACCAGATCCTCCGGGACATAGTCCGCCCCCAGATTGTGGTCCTTGTCCGCGATGAGAAAAAGCTCCGCGGGAACCTCGAGCACGTTGGATAGGCGGTCGAGGAAGCAGACCGGATTATCGATGATTGTCTCCCTGATTTCACCGGGAAGCGGCGCCACCATCGACTCAAGCTCACCGATGGTGATGTCATAGCCGGGGTGCACAAGCTCCGACGATGACCCGGAACAGCCGGACACCAGTAACCCGGTGATCAGCATAACGATGGCGATCAAAACAGGACCTCGATTACCTCTTCCATCGTCTCGGCGGTAATGAAGTTGATACCTTTCTTTACGTGTTCCGGGATCTCCGCAAGATCATGCTCGTTCTGCAGCGGGATAATGATGGTGCGGATGCCGTTGCGCCTTGCGGCGATAGTCTTTTCTTTCAACCCGCCTATCGGCAACACCGATCCTGCGAGGGAGAGCTCCCCCGTCATCGCCGTGTTTGTTTTCAGTTTTTTCCCGGTGGCAAGCGAAAGCAAGGCGGAGGCCATGGTGATTCCCGCGGAAGGTCCGTCCTTGGGTGTCGCGCCCGCGGGTATGTGCAGGTGGATCGAGTTCTTCTCGAAGAACTCCGCGGGAACCCCGTGCTTCACGGCGATATGCCGCACATAGGTGTAGGCGATATTTGCCGATTCCTGCATCACTTCTCCCATCTGCCCTGTCAGCTTGAATCCTTCACTGCCCGGATTGCTTACTGCCTCGATCACAAGCACATCCCCGCCAAAGCTGGTCCAGGCGAGGCCTATGGCCATCCCCGGTTTCTGGGGTGCCTTCAGTTTTTCGTGTCTGAATACGGGCTGGCCCAGATACTCGACAAGCGACTCGGGTGTCATCGATATCGGTTCCGTCAGGCCCTCGAGGATGATCTTCCTGGCGATTTTTCTATGGATCTTATCGAGAGCCTTTTCGAAGTTTCTCATGCCGGCTTCCCTGGCATAACCGTTGGCAATCCTCAAGAGCACGGATTTCGAGTATTTGACCTGGTTCTTCGCGAGTCCCGCCCTTTCGAGGGACTTGGGGATAAGGTACCTGCGAGCGATGGCGAGTTTTTCCTCCGCGATGTAGCCGGACAGCTGAATGATCTCCATCCTGTCGATGAGCGGCCGTGGAATAGTATCCAGGGTGTTCGCCGTCGCGATGAACAGGATGTTGGAAACGTCGAAGGGCAGATCGAGATAGTGATCACGAAACGCCACGTTCTGCTCCGGATCGAGCACCTCGAGAAGGGCGGAGGAGGGATCACCCTGATACGACGCGCCGAGCTTGTCTATCTCGTCTATCATAAACACCGGGTCCTTTGTCTTGATGATTTTCAATCCCTGGATGATTTTTCCAGGCATCGCCCCGACGTATGTCCTCCTGTGGCCCTTGATTTCGGCTTCGTCCCGCATGCCTCCCACCGAGAATCTGAAAAACTTCTTTCCAAGGGCCCGTGCGATAGACTTCCCCACCGAAGTCTTTCCCACCCCGGGAGGGCCTACCAGGCAGATGATCGATCCCTTCGCGTCTTTTTTCAGCTGACGCACCGCCAGAAACTCGAGTATCCTGTCCTTTACGTCTTCAAGGCCGTAGTGGTCCGCGTCAAGTATCTTTGCAGCCTTTTGCAGATCAAACTCTTCCGGTTTGGGCTCGTTCCAGGGTAGAGAGACGATGGTGTCGAGGTAGTTGCGTGTGACCACGAACTCCGATGCATTTGGATCCATGAGCTTGAACTTTTCGAGCTCCTGATCGACCTGTTCGCGCACCTCCGCGTCGAGATCCAGTTTTTCGATGCTATCCTTGAATCGCTGGTATTCACCGCTCTTGGCGTCCACCGGCATCCCGAGCTCTTCCCGGATCGTTTTCAGCTGCTCTTTCAGGAAATACTCCCGCTGGCTCTTCTCTATCTTCTCGTTCAGTTGTTTCTGTATTTTTTGCTGTATGCGGAGGAGCTCCTGCTCCTTTTTTATAAAGAGCAGCACCTGCTCCATCCTCTCCCGCACGTCCCGTGTCTCGAGAATCTTCTGCTGGTCTTCCCTGTCGATATTCAATATCGATGTAATGAAATCCGCGATTTTCCCCGGTTGGTCGATATTCACCATGTTGAGCCGCATCTCTTCCGAGAAAAGCGGGTTGTTTTGGGAAATCTGCTTCATCTCCGAGATGAGCGAACGGGTATACGCCTTTACCTCATCGCTTTCATAATTGACATCATCCACATACTCCACGGCGGCGGTTATCGGTGCCGAGTTGGAAATAATTTTTTTTATTTCAAAACGCTTGAGCGTGGAGATGAATATGTTCAATCCGCCGTCCGGGAGATTGATCTTCTTGATGATTTTTGCCGCGGTTCCCACTCTGAAAAGTTGGTCGCCTTCCGGTTCCTGTAGGTCCGCATCCTTTGACAGGACAAGCCCGAATATCCTGTTCCCGGAAATGGTCTGTTCTATCAGATCCACGCCTTTCTCGTCACCGATGACAAGCGGGGTGAACAGCCCGGGGAAGATAGGTTTTCCGGTCAGCGGAAGAAGAAAGATTTTGCCCGGGAGTAACTGGTCGGCCGGTAGTATTTGGTTATCTGTTATCACAGCGGTGTTGTTGTTCGTTTTGTCGCTCATGCCTGCTTCTTTTTCTCGTGTTGTTATTATGTGTAAGGTAATAATTTAGAAACCGATCTTCAATAGCGGTCCGACTTCGATTATTCTATCGAGGTGACGAGGAATCTGGTAACGGAAGGGCTCATTCTCAAAAACGGCCGTATCGGAGAGATACACAAAGCGGTGACGCTGCTTTCACCCGGCCATGGAATTCTGAGCGCGATCGCTCACGGAGCGTATAAGGGGAAAAGCAAACTCAGCGGGGTCACCGGCGTTTTCTCCCGTTCTCGCCTCTATCTCTATCACGATCCGGTCCGGGATAGCTATAAGATTACGGACGTGGAACCGATTTCCTGTTTTGATAACGTGCGCGGGGAGCTCGAAAAGTACTACACAGCATCATTGTGGGCGGAAGTTGTCCTACGGACCTACGCCGGCGGTGGCGAGTTCGGCGAAGTCTACCGGCTTTTTTGCGAGGCACTGCTTCTGCTCGACAACTGCTGGCCTGAGAAAAACGATGCGGTGCTTGCGTTATTTCTCTTCAGGTACGTGGACTCCCTTGGTTATCTTCCTGACTTTAATGCCTGCGAAAGATGCGGCAGAGATCTTGAAGAAAATGAGCCGTGGCATGTCTGCGATGACGGCTCGATACGATGCTCAGGCTGCGCCGCGGGCGATTCGCCGAGAATTACCCCGGGGGCACGGCGCTATCTCTCATACGCATCGGAAAAGCCGGTTGAAGAGGTGCTGAAAGTCGATTTGGATGGTGTTTCGAGGGTTGAGCTGAAGCGCGCCATGATATCGATCGTTCAACAGCTCATAGGCGGCCCGCTCAATACGCTTCGCGGCGCCGGAGGAATTTTGTGAGAGTATTCCTGGGTATCCCTCTACCGGCCTCTCTCGCCCGGGAGACCTATGCCTGCACCTCCGGGCTCCGGGAGCGGCTGCCCGATGTCAAATGGGTGAGAGCGGAAAACTACCATATCACCGTCCTCTTCCTTGGTGAAATAGATGACAGCGAAATCTCCCGGGTAGCCGGACTGCTGGGCGCCATCGATTTCGGCTGCGGTTCGGGTGCGATACTGGGAACTATCGGGCAATTCCCGCCAAGAGGGGCGCTTAAGGTGGTCTACGCCGGGCTGGCCGAAGGCGGTGATTGTTGTGTTTCGGTGCAGGCAATGGTCAGCAGCGCTCTGCCGGAATACGCCGAACGTCGGCCCTATGTCCCGCACATCACACTCGGCCGCGCGAAAAGCGGCCGCCGGGTTGTGCTGACCCGGGACTCCGGACCGCTTCCGGCCGACCCCTTCAGGCTCGAAGAGATCGTTCTCTACCGTTCGTTATTGAGTCCCGCAGGGGCGGAGTACCGGAACCTTTATTCATGGTCTTTCCGTTAGTATTGAAGCCCTTGAAATACCGGGTGATTTATACCAAAGTGAGACTTGGCTTTCCATGAATGAAAAATGGCACAAGACAACCATAGACCCAACTGAAGTCAGGCAACTCGCCGCCCGCCATAGTATCGACCTTTTGTCGGCATCGATCTTCACACGCCGAAAGATCACCCAGGACGCGGAAATCGGATATTTTCTCAAAGACAGTCTCGACATGCTGCACAATCCCTTTCTCTTTCACGAGATGGGTGTCGCCGTCGAACGCATTTTGCAGGCGAGAGACGAGGGTGAGAAAGTGCTTGTCTTCGGGGACAGAGACGCCGACGGTATCGCTTCGACGGTTATCATGGTTGAAGCGCTTGGGGAGATGGGAATAACGGCGGATTGGAAGCTTCCTTCCGGTGATGATCCCTACGGGCTTACAAAAGAGGTGATCGATGATTTTGCCCGGGCGGACGGAACGTTGCTCCTGACTGTGGATTGCGGTATTTCAAATAACGAAGAGATTGCCCACGGGAATTCTCTTGGAATCGATACAATAGTGACGGACCATCATAACGCCGGCGAAGCCCTGCCGCCGGCGCATGCGGTAATCAATCCCAAGATCGAGGACTGCGGTTATCCCTTCCGTGATCTTGCCGGCTGCGGAGTGGCGGCCAAAGTGGTATGGGCCCTCCTTTTTACCCGTACACGGTATTATAACAGGGCGGTCTGTCTTTTGAACGTCCGTCCGGGAAATGACTCCTTCATCATTGAAGCGGTGCTGGTGGTGAATCTTGTTGCCGTCGACAGCGTCACCGAGACGATCATTCCCGGAATGGTGGAGGTCGCTCAGACGCGGCTTGTGTCGTTCCTGCAGAATCGTGAAATTGTGGTATACGATGCGGCGGATCAGCTCCGGATGCTCAGGGCGGTCTTCGGCGCCGGGGTCGATATCGGGTTGAGCGACATCGCCCCCGAAATCGGCCGGTTCGCCCCGGAACTTTCGGGCAAGAGCCTCCTCAAAATCCTCGATGAGACAAAGCGGAAGACAAGCGAAATCGATGTTCTCCTCGATCTTTTCAGCCGGTTTGTCATGTCGACCGAGAAGGAAACCTTTGCGGGCTTCGCAAGCTGTCTCGATCTTGTCGCTATCGGTACGCTTGCCGACCTCATGCCGCTTAAGAATGAGAACAGGATCCTCACAAAGGCCGGCCTGAAGGTGCTCTCCTCGACCAGGCGCAAGGGCCTCCAGGAGCTTCTGCTCAAGAAAAATCTCTACGGTAAGAGCATAGATGCCGACGACGTCGGCTGGCAAATCTCCCCGCTGATCAATGCAGCTGGGAGGCTCGGGGTTCCGGATGTCGCCGCGACATTGCTGCTGGGCAAGGATCCGGAGGAGCTCAAGAGCTGCGGTGAGAAGCTTGTGCAGTTGAACCTGCAGAGGCGCCAGCTTGGAAACGAGGCCTGGGACCTTGTGCTGGAAGAGGCGAGGGCAAGCCAGGAGGAGTTCTCAGGTAAACTCATCGTCGTCGGCGGAAAG
>JAFGHN010000114.1 GCA_016930115.1 Spirochaetales bacterium
CCCCCCCCAGTTTTCTAAGCGCTACAAATCTCCATCCAACAGCTCGCGTGTCAGCCGTTCGAGCTCGATGCCACGGGATCCTTTCAGAAGCACCAGGTCACCCGGTCTCACATACGCACAAACCTTCCTCTTGAGCTCATCATAATCGGCCGTCCACTCCAGGAATTTCCTGCCACCGGATTGACGCTGAGAGGCCGCCGCTTCGTGGAAGGCGGCCGCCGATTCATCACCGTAAAAGAAAACGGCATCAACTGATGAATCGGCGGCGTACCTGCCGACGAGCCGGTGCTCAGCCTCGGTTTCGGATCCAAGCTCTAACATAGATCCTAAAACAAGGATCTTCCTCCCAGTCCAGCTTAAAGATCCGACAAAATCAACGACTTTTGTCACTGATTCGGTATTGGCGTTGTAACAATCCTGTATGACCGTGACCGGCCCGGTAAAAACCTCACCCCGCCCAAAGAGCGGTTTCACTTTTTTCAGTCCCTGTACGACCGCTTCGTCCGGAACACCAAGTTTCAAGGCGACGCTCACCGCACAGAGCATGTTCTTCACGTTATAGCCACCGATCACGCGGACATGTATCCGGCGGCCTTTCCAAAACAGCACAATTCCCTCGAGCCCCAAGTACTCGACCCGCTCGAATCCCGGAGTACTGCCCGGCCCGAAGTACTCTATGGATCCGCGGCAAGCTTCTGCGAGGAATCCCCTGAAGGATTCGTCTTCGGCCAGGAACCCCCACCCGTCTCGGCCGATATAATTGAAAATCTTGCGCTTTTCCGCGGCTATGGCTTCCCTGCTTCCGAGCAGCCCCAAGTGCGCCACGCCGATATTTGTTATCGCGGCGTACCGGGGCCGCGCGATATCGGCAAGCACAGCCATCTCACCCGGGTTGTTGATTCCCATCTCAAAGACAGCATACCGATCGCTGTGGCGAATGCGGAGCGCAGACAGGGGCAGGCCGATTTCCGAGTTCAAGTTGCCGGGGCTTACCGCGGCGCGGTCATATTCGGAAAGGATTGCTCCAAGCATCTCTTTGGTAGTGGTCTTCCCGGTACTCCCGGTAATCCCCAAAACGGTCAGCTCCCGCATCGTGCGCAGGTGAGAAACTGCAAGTTTCTGCAAAGCGGCGAGCGGATCGGAGACAACCAGGAGCGAAACCGGATATTGTTCGGTCAGCCGGATCAAAAAAGCTTTATGTTCATCAAAATAGTGCCGATGTACGAAACAGAGTGAACTGCCCGCTTTCACGGCATTCTCCAGAAAAAAATGACCGTTTGTTCTTTCACCTTTCAACGGCACAAAGAGGCTCGTCTCACCGCATTCTCTGCTGTCTATCTGCACATTTGAAACAGACCGGTCATCACCGATCAAATCGGCACCGACGGTAGCGGCAATACTCCGGCCCGAAAGGAGGAGGTCTTTTACATCAACCATTGCCGCCTCCTTTTGAATCATCGATGTTGATTCTGATAACCGCTGTTGTTTCCGGCCGGTTCAAGCCGTCTATCTCGGACGTCAATCCGTTGATTCGCGACGGCGCGCCGAGCACTTCTATAGCGATAATCGCTTTCTTGTTCTCTTCTATCCATTCCTGCTGCTTCACCTCGAGCAGCTCGATTTCGGTTTCTACGGAACGGTACCTGAAGGCCTGCCAGACGTTGAGATACAGAAGCGCGGGAACGCTCACAATAATCAGAAGAATCAGTTTTCTCTTCACCGGTTACAGCTCACCCTCATGCACTTTTTCTATCACTCGCAGTCGCGCGCTGCGCGACGGCGCGTTTAAGCTCACCTCTTCCGCGCCGGGCCGTACGGGTTTCCGCGTCAAAATGTCGACTATCCGTTGCCCCCCACATTTACACATCGGCCATTCCGGCGGGCAGGTACAGGACTTGTTCTTCTGGGCAAAAAAACGTTTTACTATCCGGTCTTCCAGGGAGTGAAACGAGATAACAGCCATCCTCCCGCCCACTTTTAGGACCGAAAGACCGGAATCGAGCGCCTGTTCAAGCCTGACCAGCTCACCGTTGACTGCGATACGCAGAGCCTGGAAAGTCCGGGTGGCGGGGTGGATCCTCCCGTACCGGTAGGAAGGCGGCACCGAATGCCACACAATGTCGGCAAGCTTGAGGCTTGATGTGATACGTCCCGATCTCCTCGCCGTCACTATCCCTTTGGCAATTTGCCTTGACAGCCGTTCTTCACCGTACTCAAAAATGAGGTCCGCCAGCTCGCTTTCGGGATATTCGTTCACAATATCAGCCGCGCTTATTTCGAGCCCGCTCTGAAGGCGCATATCCAGTTTTTCATCGCGGGAAAAAGAGAAACCACGTTCTCCCTTTTCGTAATGAAAGGTCGAAATACCCAGATCAAACAGAATACCTTCCGGGCGCGGTAAGTCTTCCGGATATTCGGCAAAAAACTGGTTAAACCACATAAGATAGAAGCTCACACGGTTCTGCAAGGGCTCAAGCCGCTTCCGTGCGACGCGCATGATACTCTCATCGGCATCAACTCCCGCGATCACGATGCTGTCGTTCCTTTTCAGGAAGTATTCGGCATGACCGCCCTCTCCAAGAGTGGCATCGATATAGAGCCCGGTGGCGCCTTCACCCACGAGATATTCGAAGGCTTCACTCCTCAGGACCGAGGTGTGTACTATGTCTACGGTTGATTGCCCTGTCATGGCGATAGCAACTTACCCAGTTCCTCCGCCGCCTGCTGGAACTCCGGTTCGTTCTCCTCCCAGTAACTTCTGTATTTCTGTTCGTCCCAGATCTCAAGATAGCCGCCGACTCCAAGAACCACACATTCTTTGCGCAGCTGTGCGTATTCTCTGAGAGCGGGAGAAATATTGATTCTCCCTGACTTATCGAGCTCGGTTTCCTGAGCGGGGGCGATGATTCTCCGTTGGATAAGACGCGCCCGCGCCTGAAACATGTTTGTAGATTCCATCAGGTTGTCGCAGATCTGGCTCCACTCCGCCGGCTCAAAAATCCAGAGGCACCTTTCCACGCCCTGAGTCAGCACGACCGTGCTGGTCGAAAAACCCGATCGCACCCTCGTGGGAAGCATAACGCGCCCTTTGTCGTCGAGAGAGATGTGGTACTCGCCGGTTATCATCTATTCACCACTTTTAACCAATTTTTCCCACTCTTCCCCACCATTGTTATCTATACTATCCCAGGATAGGGCAAAGTCAACAGCGATTTATGCCCTAATATCGCCCCACCGGAGACAAAAACGCAAAAGTTCTTCACATATGTTAAGTAGCAGTTGCCGGTATGATAAGGTATGAGTAAATTTATCGAGATAACTTGAGGAGAGCCGGCGTGTCGCTGTATAAGGTGCATTTTAAATGGAAGGACAAGGATGTCGAATTGATGGCGACAAGTCTCGACTTGACCCATCCGTATTTTGTATCGATAAAGGACATGATCTTCCGGAACAAGGGCAATCTTATCATAGACCCGTCCTACGAAGACGTATTAAAACACTTCGGGAAGGCAAATCACCTTATGATACCGTTTCAGACAGTCACGCTTATCGAGGAATACAAAGACGAGGACGAAAAACGAGTCATGCCGTTTCCGGTCGCTGAAGACGGTGTCAAAAAACAAAAGTGACCCTCTACTCGTACATACTGGTCTACCCTGAAGGCGATACACAGGAAGCGGCGGCAGAGCTCAAGATAAATCAGCTTGTTGACTTGAACGGAATTCCCCTCAAACTACCCCTGCCAACGGTGAAAATGGTGGTTTATCGGGTATCCAAAATCACAAAATACGAAACAAGAGCCGAGGTGGTCACCCGATACCATCTGGAACTGGTAAGAAGAGAAGAGATGCTGGAATATGTATGAAGAAAGCGCCGAGACGGATTCCGGGTCTCTTACCTGGCACCGGTGATTTCTTGCTCAGCCGGCTTTTTCGCCGCGAATAGCCGGTAGTCGATATCGCAGAACAGGTTATTTTTTTTCTCGAGCCGGGTCAACCATTCGGTACTCACGGTATTGCGGCACAAACCGTCGTAAATTCTATTGAAATTGTACAGGTGTTCCTTGATCCGGCGGGTTGCATACTGCACTGCGGTACCTGTTTTCATTATGAACGGCCAGTCGGACGCCTGGCTCAGCAACACTTCCCTTGCAGCCTGATTCAGAGTTCGCTGTTTCAGACCTGTCTCGTTGGGAAATCGCTCCACCAATTCCCCCATCCGCTCGATCGCCTTGTGTACGTGCCTGTAAATCCAGTCATTCTTGCTGTCAAGCCAGACCTCGGCATAGCCATTGTTGCCCCAACTGGACAATGAGGGAGTTCCCGTAACGGTCTCCCTTTTTTTTGACAGATAGTCGCCCGGTGTCGCCAGGATGATGTTTTCGGCCGTGGTACACACCTTGCGTATAACCGACTCCAACCATTGAGGGCCCTCAAACCACCAATGCCCGAACAATTCGGCGTCATACGGCGATATGATTATCGGCGGTGTATCCATAATCCTCGTCAGCTTGGCAAGTTGCTTGATCCGGCTGTAGACGAAATTTTCAGCGTGCTCTTCAACTTTCTTGCTTGCCTCTTGAGGCCTGTACGGTTCCTTCTCATCCGTTTTTCCGGTAATCGAGTAGTATTTGAACCCCGTGTTGACCCTGACACCGTCCACCGGGAGCCACGGTTTTAAGTAGTCCAGGGGCAGGTCGAAACCGATATCACGATAATAGTCCCTGTAGGAGAAATCTCCCGGATATCCCACATCAGACGACCACACTGCCCGCGAGGAGGGGATGTCACGACCGAACGCCGCGGTACCGTTTGGAAGCATCATGGGTGCATACACGCCGTAAGGGGAGCCATGATCGGCAAACAGTATGCCATGCGCAGCAGTGAAGAAATATTTCATACCGTTTATTTTGATAAAACGTTCCAGCCCGGGATAGTAACCGCACTCAGGAAGCCAGAAACCGGCGGGACTCGAACCGAATATCCTGCCGTGAGCGATGACGGCCGTATGGATTTGCATCTCCACGTTATGCGGGTATTCCCGGTAGAGCGGCAGAAAACAATGGGTAGCCGAAGTAGTGATCAGTTCGAGAAATCCCTCTTTCTCGAACGCGCGGAACCCCTTTGCAAGGTTGCGTTTGTACAGATTCTCGAAATCGTCAAGATCTTGCTCATACAGCCGCCTGTACATCTCGACAAGCGGCGAAAAACGCTCGTCTCCGGCGGTCCGCTCCGCTTCCCGCTCGGCAAGATCGAGTCTCTGTCTGCAGTATTTTGCGTAACGATCCTGCAGTAGTTCATCCGTCAACATTGCCGTTAAGGTAGGAGACATTGAAAGAGTCACTCTGAACGGGATTTTGTCGCGTTTCAGATTGTTGAAAACCCGCAGCAGCGGCAGATAGGTTTCAGAGATAGCCTCGAAAAACCACTCTTCTTCCAGGAACCGCTCGAATTCAGGATGCCGCACAAAGGGCAGATGGGCGTGCAGAACGATGCTCAAGAATCCGTAACTCATGAAAGACTCCGGTCAACCCTGAATTTGCAGATACTGGTTATCGAGAAGCGAGATTATTCTCTGCGGAATACCGCCCGCTTCCGAAGAATCGTCGGGATCCAGGATACCGGAAACCGCGAGCATCGTTCTGAACTGCTCGTCCGACACATAATCCGCCGCGGGATTCAGCGATATCGCGGGACTTTCCACGGTATTCGACTCGCAGAGTACCTCTTTATGCGTCCCGCTGCGCAGAATAAGCTTGAGACGATATTTCAAACCCGTTTTCGGCAAGTTTATGTACCATTTGCGGTCGGTGAGTTTCACCGGTATTTCAAACGGCTGGGCTTCCGCTCTTGTCCCCTTCCCCTCCTCATCAACCTGATACACACGGAGGATGAGGCTTGCCTCGCCCAGGCTTTCTATTTTTTCGATGTGGCTTTCTTTTATGTCCCAGTATGCAAAAGCCCACAATGGATCGCGCAGCAAAAAAGTGATTTTCGTCTCATTGTAACTATCGGGCAGTTCGTACTCCGTAAGCCGAGACACCGCTTCACCTTTGACGTTCTCAAACTTCCGTTCCTTGACGCGCATGGCCTCGCTATTCGCTTTTTCGCTTTCCGATTTATCGTCTTCCTCTTCTTCCAGGATCAATTCGATAAGCGCTTCACGAGTTATTTCCGGGGTAAAAGAAACGTCCTCTCGGTTTGCCAGTTCCTGGAGAGCTTCCAGAGTGAGCTCCTGGAGCTTCTCTTTGGTCATAGTACCTCCTGGGCAGCCCAATCGTAGGAATCATGCATTATTGTGTCAAGACGTGAAACTCAAGGTACCGGCCTGGCAAGGACGATCATCACATCACCGGCACCGGTGCGTTTTGCCAGGTAATCGGCCGGTTTTTTTACCCAGGCGGGCGCGATACCCGCTCCAATTCCTCCCCAGGTCTTTATCCGGCATATCTGGAATCCATTCTTCTTGAGCAGCAAGCCGAGGGTTTTACGCGAATAAAGTACGATGTGATCGGCAATTGCCGACCGCCACTTCTCGCCCATCAGCCTCGCCTGAAAGCCGGCGATGTTGGGTGTGGAGACAATGAGCCAGCCGTTTGCCGAGAGTATCCGCCTGACCTCCTGCAGAAACGCCGACGGATCAGTCAGATGCTCGATGAGATGCGAACAGTGCGCCACCGAGAAAGAACCGTCGCCGAATCGCCGGCTTTCGAGGGTGCCGATATGAATCGGCACGCCGTATTTCAGCATGCCGTATTCCGCCGAAGCGGAGCAAATTTCCACTCCCTGTACTGTCCATCCGGATTGCTGCAAGGAAGATATGAGCCTGCCGGTGGCGCAGCCGATATCGATTATCGATTTCCTGTCTTGGGGAATGGTGGAGGTGAAGGCGTCGAACTCAATATCGTCAAGACTCAATCTCATGAGTCTGAAGTATCCTTCTTCATTTTCCTTTTCGTATGCAAAGTATTCGTCGTCGTAGCGTTGCGTAAGAATGTCCTGATACGGCTGTGGATTCTGGTAGACGAGCCCACAGACCCGGCAGCGCGCAAACGAGTAGTGTTCGCTTGACCAACGGGGGCGGAAATTCGCTGAACCGCAGACCGGACAGGCTATTTGCCTCCGCGGCTCCTTCCCCGGCTCTTTCGAAAATGTCTTCACCGGCCGGACACGTTGAGGGAGACGAGCCGGCTTGCTTCATTGCCGGCGTAATCACTCGCGACAAACTCGAGCATTACCGCACCCTGCGGAATAGTAATTGCGCCGAGATTCACGAGCCAGTCGTTCAAATAGAAGTTGGCAAAGGAGACCTCGGTCGCTTGAATGAATTCAAGCCGGGCTTCGTTCTCCCCCAGTCCATCGTATACAAGCGACCTGGCCATCTGACCGTTCAGGAACACTTGTATCCGGTAGGGAGACATGGGGCAGAAATAGGAGACATACTCGCTCAAGTCATAGACATCCATCAGAACGGTCCAGACACCCGCTGCGATGCTGCCGCCCGATTTGGGCGTATACGCGTCAGAAACCGGTATTTCGGACGCCCTCCGCCCGTTGTACTCACCCGGCACCAAACGGATGTCGTTTATGCTCGGCGCTCTGCGGTCAGGCAACTCCGGCAGCAGACGCATCGGGTTTGCCAGTTGCCGCAATTCCTTGTCGGCAACTTCGAAATGGAGGTGTTTTCCCTGCGATGCTCCGGTGTCACCGATGATCCCCAGGACGTCTCCCTTTTCGACCCCGTAATCAACGAAATCGAAAGGATCCCGCGCCAGATGCGCGTATAACGACCTGATTCCCCGCGGGTGTTCGATGACAAGGAAGTTGCCGAGACCCGTGGGCAGCTGTGATGACCGGTAATCCGACGTGTAATAGAAGATAATCTCTCCGTCCTCAATCGGGTGGACTTCCTGTTCGCCGCCGCCGAGATCAATTCCGCCGTGAAAATGATTGCGCCTGTTTTCGCAGAAAGTGGCGGTTAGAACAGGATTTTCCACAGGCCACTGGAATGCAAATCCCGCAGCCGAAAGCGTCAACAGCAGAATACATAACAGCAACGGAGTTTTCACCTTATTTCCTCTTTCGCCATGCAGAGTATCTCCCCTATACCGAGCAGGATCTGGTCATCTTGTGAAAATGCCGCCACCCCGGGTGCAACAGCGGTTCTCATGACCACGCGTCCCGGGAGATCGATGATAACCAGTTCGGATGCAGCTCCACCTGCGAAGATAACCCATATCAGATTATTGCTCCCGATCGCTCCCGCGCTCACAAAGGAGCCTTCCGAAGAGACCGCATATTCATCGTTATTATCCAGGTCAAGTACCTTGAGTCCGTCCTTCTCTTCGACAACAAGAAACCTGTCTGAGTCGAAGAAACGAAGGTATCGTGTCGTTCTGAACTCGGTTTCCAGCCCGTAATCAATGATTCCCGCCGCGCCGCCGGCGATATCGACAACGCTCAAGTATTGCGGGCCGATACCGTGAATGACGGCAACCTTCTGCGCGTCCCCGGAGAGGGCGCACCCGTAGACGGCGTTTATTCTGCTTCCCTTCATGTCGAGCTCGAGCGTCACTGTACCGATTTCATCGATTACCGCCAATCTGGAGTCAAGCAGCCCGACGGCAAGAAATCCATTCCGCGAGTCCAGATCCGTGATAACCGAAGCAAATTCCCGTTCCCACCGCGGTATTTGACCCCCTGCAAGCTCCGCTAACCCGGCGCGGTTCGTCGAGATAAGGAACAGCCTTCCGTCGAGCAGAATCGGATACCCGCTCGCCGCAATGCTGCGGATAACACGGCCGCCGTTGTCGCGAATAACAAGCTCTTCCGGCACGCTTGAGAAACTAATGTAGGTCTTGGCGTCGATTGCCAGACCAAAGAGCCTCTGATCGCGCAGCAACAGCTTTCCGTCGGTACTCACGTAACCGAAGAGGCCGCCGAGATCAAAAGGCACAACAGATATATCGGGCAGCTGTCCCCGATCGTAAACCGTGGCACGAGATACGTCGATCGTCCAGGAAGGTCTCATGAAAAATTCCGGCCGCAATTGCGTAGGAAAGAACAAGAGATATATAATAAAAATAAAAAAGAGAGCCGGGATAGACCATTTCATCGCTGCAACTTGGCTTGAATCCTATCTTAATCCGTGAGATACTGTCAACGAAGCATGGCACAGTCCCGGGCAGAGGAACTTATCGCGCGCGCACGTCAAGCGGCGGCATCCGCGTATGCAAGATACTCCCATTTCAGGGTGGGTGCGGCATTACGGTGCGGAGACGGCAGCATCATGACCGGTTTCAATATCGAGAACCGTTCCTTTGGCCTTACGGTGTGCGCGGAGCGCACGGCGCTTTTTGGAGCTCTTGCTGCGGGGAAATCGGATTTCAAGGAAATTGCCGTCGTTGGCCTGGACTCTGAGGTTCCGTTGCCGCCTTGCGGAGCATGCCGTCAGGTTCTGACGGAATTCATGGCTCCTGACACACCGGTCCATTTCTCCGGCAAAGATGGGAAAATCGTCACCGTGCGGCTGGGTCAGCTCCTCCCGAACGACAGCCTTCATGACTTTGAACCGCGTTCTTGAGCCGCAGGAAACTTCATCCGGAGGTTTTGGTAACTCGTTCCGTCCGGGTTCCCTGTTCCAGTTTTTTTGAATCCGTTTCCATCTTGCTGCGCCAGATATCGATTTTCTTTTTCATATCCTGCGCCTCATTCACTTCCCCAATCAAAACGTGCAGTCTGCGCAAGCCGCCCAGGAAATCTATAGCGATCTTGAAATCATCGATCCTGTGGGTGGAAAGTTCGTATTTCTGTCTGTACTTGTCCGCGGAAGTCTGCAGGAGCTTTTTCACAAGGTTCAGATGTGCCGTTCGGGCTGCGTAACCCGGCGATCGCGGATCTAACCCGGCAAGGAGATTCTTGAGATCCAGGAAGTTCTTTGCGACGGTGGCAAATCTGCCCTCAAGCTCCACAAACGCCCATTTCCACTTCGTGTTTTCGCCGAAACCATCAATAATCGCTTGTATCGAAAAACCGAGCTTGTTAAGGAGAGCAAAGCGCTTTGGATCTTCATATTTCTCTATTGCAGCAAGTTTGCCCTCATAGTCCGAAAAGGGAACGTCTATCAACGACGACAAGGTGTCCTCTAGATATATAATGCTTTTGTAACATGCTTTTCGCGCGGCGTTGAGATACGCTTCGTTTTTTACGCCCAGCAAGAACGCTGAGGTGGAATTCATAAGCACATAATAAGAAACCAGGTCAAGCATCTTTTCGGCAAGATCTATTTTCTTGTAAGGTATTGTTTCGGCTCCGTCGTTAAGAGTATTCAACACTGCCGCTTCTTGCTTGAGGAGCCCTTCAACGGTTTTCTTATATGCGGTTATGCGTTGGGCGTATCTATTTTTTGCTTCATTACTTATTCTCGCCACTTCTTCCCTCCGGTTTCACAGCTTTCCCGCCGCCTTCAGCATCTCTTCCGCGTGTGCAAGCGATCGTACCCCCTTGCTGTCCCCGGCAAGCATCCGGGCGATCTCCACAACCTTCGCTTCACCTTCAATCTGCCGGACATCGGTCACCGTGCGGGAACCCGAGGCCTCTTTTACTACCCTTATATGATTATCGGCGTGCACGGCGATTGTTGCAAGGTGAGTCACACAGAGAACCTGTTTCCCCACGGACAGTGTTTTCAGGTACCGGCCGACCGCGACCGCCACTTCTCCGCCTATCCCGGCGTCGATTTCGTCGAATACCAGGCCCTGTATCGTGTCCGCTTCCGCAAGCACGGTCTTGATTGCAAGCATGATGCGTGACATCTCCCCGCCGGACGCTATTTTCCGCAAGGGCTTGGGTACTTCACCAGGGTTTGCAGATATGAGGAACTCCGGAGAGTCCATACCCCACGGGCCGCAGACCGGTTTGCCGGAATCGGACAGTTTTTTCCCGATCTCGATTCTGAACTCCGCCTTGGGCATGCCGAGATTCACGAGGTTACGCTGGATTTCGATGGAAAGTTTTTCCGCGGTTGATTTTCTCTTGTCCGAAATGTCACGAGCTCGAGCAACCACATCCTTTTCCAATGCGGCGATTTCAGAGGTGAGGGATTTTTTTTCATCTTCCCAATTCGTCAATCGTGTTAGCTTGGTTTCGCAGTCTGCTGCGTAATCAATAACGTCCTTAATGGTTGGTCCGTACTTTTTCTCAAGCCTTCTCAGAGCGGAGAGCCGCTCTTCGCACTCCTCGAGGCGCCGGGGGCTGAAATCAATACCGTCCCTGTAACGACGAATGGATTCGCTGATATCCTCGATTTCGTAATACGCATTGTTAAAACGCTCGATGTAGGGCGCGAGGGAAATATCGATACCCGACAGCGCCGAGAGGTCATGGGCTGCCGATCTTAAGCTCGCAAGTGTCCCATTTCCGCTCTCCGCAACAAGCTCATGAAAATGCTCGAGCAAATTGAAGAGCTTCTCGCTCTGGGCGAGCAGTGAAGATTCCCGTTTGAGCTCCTCCTCCTCCCCTTCTTGCAGGCGCGCCGCTTTGATTTCGTTGAGGGCGAAGGTGAGCATATCCTGCTCGCGCAATCTGTCGCGTTCGTCCTTTTCCAGATCTTCCAGCTGTTTCTTCTTTCGCGCCAATTCAAGGAAGACTTCATGAAAACCGTTCGCCAGCTCCACGTGACCGCCGTACAGGTCAATCAGTTCTCGGTGCGAATCTACCTGAAGAAGCGATTGGTGTTCGTGCTGGCCGTGCATATCGATGAGGAAGCCGGTGAACTCGGCAAGGTCGGCTTTTGTGGACGGTACCGATTGTATGAAAATTCTGCTCTTACCGTTATTTCTCAAAGTTCTCCGCAGTATCACCTCACCGTCTTCAGGCTCAATTCCGTGTTCGGAGAGCCATGCAAGCGCCTTATCGCATCCATCGACTCGAAACACACCGGTAACATCCGCCTCCTCGTCCCCGGCACGCACAGCGCCGGTATCACCCTTTTCCCCGAGCAAGATGCCCAGCGCGTCTACAAGGAGGCTCTTGCCGGCGCCGGTTTCTCCGCTCAAGACGTTCAGACCTTTTGACAGACTGATTTCCACGTCGTCGATCAACGCATAGCCTTTGACGTGCAACTTTTCAAGCATCCGGGCCCCCGGACCAATTGAGCTTTGATCTCAAAACTTCATAAAAATTGCGCCTGCCCGAACGTACAATCCTGGCCGTCTTGTCGGCGACGCGCAATCTGAGCCTGTCTCCCTCTGTCAGCGCCACGACTTCCTGCCCGTCAACGGTAAGTACCACATCGGTATTCTGTTTTCCCTCGATTGAAATGAAAATAGGCTTATCACGGGGCAAGACAAGCGGCCGGTTTGAAAGCGTAAACGGGCAAATCGGGTTCAATATCAACACGTCCATTTCAGGGGCAAGTATCGGACCACCCGCAGCCGCGCTGTACGCGGTGGAGCCGGTGGGAGTAGCGACAATCACGCCGTCAGCGCGGTATCTACCCAAAGCGGTTTCTCCGATATCCACGCTTAATCGCACCACCTTGCTGATTCCCGCCGCGGCTATGACTGCATCGTTGAGACCACGAAGAAAGGCGATGGTTTCCCGCTCCCGGTATACCGTTACTTCGATCATGATCCGCTCACTGATACCCAGCCGACCGTCACGATACTTTTCGAACGTTTCCGTCCATTCATCCTTCGACACTTCGGTAATGAAGCCGAAATCCCCCACATTAACCGCAAAGATAGGGATACCGTGGTTCGCGAGCAGCCTGGCACAATAAAGAACGGTCCCGTCGCCGCCAAGGGAAAACGCCACGTCATACGCCCTTGGCGAAAACGCGGCGGGTTCTATCAGAAAGCTGTGTGTATCGACTGCTATGCCATGCTCAACCAGATAATCCGTGATTTCCGTCGCTACCGCCGGCGCATCCTCTTTAGCTTCATTGACTACAATAAGCGCGGATTTGATTTTCATAACATTATCTTCACGGCAAAGTTGACAATACCCTGGCTACCTGTTCTATCTGTTCTCGAGTCAACAGCGGATAGAGCGGGAAGTATACACATCGCAGGAACAAGGCATGAGCCGCCGGGCAGGTTTTCATTGTTTCAGTAGTCCAGAAATCGATATTATCGCCAAAGGCCTTTTCCGCCATGATACGTTTACCGCGAGCGTACTTCAGCGCATCGTTCACTCCGTTTTTCAATACCACCGGAAAGGTAAAGAAAACGTTCTCGCTGTCCCCATTCTGCATAAAAGTGCGATGCTTGCCCCGGGCAAGTGAGCGAGTGTAGACCGCGGCGATATCCCGTCTGCGTGTTATGAAGTCCTCGATGTTTTTCAGCTGAATTTCGGCAAGGGCCGCGTTTAAATCCGGCAGTAGATAGGTTTCGTCGAATTTCTCGGCTGCCTTCTTCAGTGTTCCCAGATCTCGTTTTGTCCGGGCAAGGACCACCGCTCCACCCCCGGCGGTAATGATATTTCTCTCCTCAAGGCTGATAATCGAAAACCGGCCATAGCTCCCGCACTTTCTTCCCAGACAGTTCCCGCCAAGATTCGTGGAAATATCCTCGATTAACGGAATTTCCAAATCCGCAAGAGCGTTGAGGTCCGGTACAAAACCGGCCGGTGAATCCGCGAGACAGGCGGCCGCACCGCTTTCAACAAGAGCTGCAACCGAAGCCTTGGAGATACATCCGGTATTCGCGTCCACGTCGGCGTACAGAGCCCGAAAACCCCTCGTAGCAATCACTTCGTGATAGACTCGCGGGGCAAGCGGTGAAACGACTATCGTCGAACCCGCGTCAAGCTCCATCGCATCGAACATCACTTCTACCGCGCGCCGGTACTCCCGGAAAGCTATTCCACCGGAGGTACCGGTGTAGTCGGCGCATCGCCGGATAAGCTCCTGGGAAACGGGACCGGGACCAAGTCTGTCATCGACAAGGGATTCAAGCACCGCGCCCATATCCCGTCGCTTGATTGTCGGTCTAAACGTAGAGATAGGCATAGTCACCTGCCCGGCCCGGTCGCCCGGTACAGATCATACATACGGATACTCCCCCACCAGTTTTAAAGAAATGTCGGCTAAGAATAAAATACAGCGCCGCCTTAAGCAAGTGGCGAATTAGGCGATTCTCATTTTGTCTATTAAATAATGGAGAAAATGAGAATCGCCTTTTGAACCTACCCCGAAAGAGGCCATTTTGGCAGCAAATCGCAAATTTGCGGGAAAATGGATAATGCCAAGAAGGCATATGCATTCGCATTGAGAAATGGTGCAGCGAACCTGATTTCAACGCACAATCAAGACAGGCACTTCCGCGTTTTGGAGAACGTAAAGAGCCCTCGATCCCACAAGGAAATACTGCAACCTTGGTTTTCCTTTGGCGCCGAGCAGAATCATGTCCGCTGAAATTTCCTCGGCGAGCTTCAAAGCTTCCTTTGAAAGCATCCCTTTCCGCCGCTCGACCTCCACCGGGACATCATGACGCTCCAAATAATCCAGCTCCTCCTCCACCATGGGCTCTTCCTCGCCCTCTTCGTCCGCGACGAGAAGGACGAAACGCTGCGCGATGTTGGTAAGACCGTTGACATAATATTGAAGCGCCTGCTCGGCGGTTTTGCGACCGTCGTATGGGAACACAATCGTGTTCACCTCTTTCCTGAAGGCCGGGCATACCAGCAACGGCCGCGGCGAGACTCTCACGAGGTCTTCCGTGATTGACCCGACAATCGATCGTTTATATTCGGCGTTTTCACCGCGGCGGCCGACAACAAGCAGGCCTCCGGACCGTGCCTCGTTGCACAACTCAACGCCGGGATAACCTGATTTCACCACGGATTCGAATTCAACACCCTCATTCTCGGCGTGTTTTCTGCAGTTTTCCGTGCATTGCGCGGCAAAGTTCTGGAGATCTTCAGCCAGTTTATCGTAAAACGTCCTGAGGCTCGCATCAGGAGGAACATACAATCGCTCGTATGCTCCCTCGTAGGCGGCTCCGCTGTAGATAAAGGGCATCTGGGTTTTTCTCAGATCAACGATGAAGACGCATTTGATACCGGCTTTGATCTGTCGTGCCAACGTAACGGCCTGATGAAAACCGGCCATAGATTCGGTCGACCCGTCGGTACCGACGATAATCTGCTTTACCATCGCGCTCACCTCCCACTTATTGATCTCTTCCCACACCTATTGTAAGGCTAGTTACGTCAGGAATCAACCAAAACTCGAATCTCCCATTATCTCTAATATATGAATTCATATTATTCAACGATGAACCTGAAGTGGGCAAGGCGCGAAAGTGCGTTTATACTGTGCCCATGAATGGTGTAGAGGCGGATTCGCTGACACGGATATACAAGGCACGGACAGGCGTTATCAAGAAGCGCAGCAAAGAGGTGCTTGCGGTAGATAACATTACCATTACCATCGAGAAGGGCGAGCTTTTTGGCCTTCTCGGACCCAACGGCGCCGGAAAGACGACCACGGTGAAGATGCTCACGACCTTGCTCTTACCGACTTCAGGAACCGCGCGGGTGGCGGGATACGATGTCGTTAAGCAATCAAGAAATGTTCAGCGG
>JAFGHN010000115.1 GCA_016930115.1 Spirochaetales bacterium
AAAGCTGTATTGGGAGAGAAAGATCTGCCCAGGCAATGGTACAACCTGAATGCAGATTTCCCGACACCTATGCGTCCGCCTTTGGGGCCGGACGGAAATCCGGTAACGCCGGATATGTTGACACCGATTTTTCCGATGAGCCTTATCGAACAGGAGGTAAGTCCACAGCGCTGGATCGATATCCCGGAAGGGATCCTCGAAATTCTTATGAAGTGGCGTCCGACGCCTCTCCACAGGGCGTATTCACTTGAAAAGAGCCTCGGCACACCGGCGCGTATCTATTACAAGAACGAAGCCGTCTCGCCTCCGGGCAGCCACAAGCCGAATACGGCGGTGGCCCAAGCGTGGTACAACAAACGGGAAGGCGTCAAAGCGCTGACAACCGAAACGGGCGCCGGGCAATGGGGAAGCGCTCTTGCGTTCGCCTGCGCGCAAATCGGTCTTGAGTGTAAGGTGTTTATGGTCAGGATCAGTTTCGACCAGAAGCCATACAGGAAAGTGATGATGAAAACCTGGGGCGCCGAATGTATCGCGAGCCCCAGCTCTGAGACGAACGCCGGCAGGGCCATCCTTGAAAAGATGCCTGATACACCGGGAAGCCTCGGTATTGCGATCAGCGAAGCGGTGGAAGCCGCCGTTTCGGATAAGAGCGGCTCAACGAAATATGCCTTGGGCAGCGTGCTCAATCACGTGATGCTGCATCAGACGATCATCGGTCTCGAGGCGAAAAAGCAGCTTAAGATGTTTAACGAGAAGCGAGTCGATGTCGTTATCGGTTGTGCCGGCGGCGGGAGCAACTTTGCGGGGATCTCCTTTCCGTTTGTAGCGGATAAGATCAACGGCGCAGAGATAGACATCATGCCGGTGGAGCCGGCCTCTTGCCCGACTCTTACAAAGGGCCCCTTTGTCTACGATTTAGGGGACGTTTCCGGCATGACCCCGTTGCTTGCGATGTATTCTTTGGGCCACAACTTTATTCCGCCTCCCATCCATGCCGGGGGATTGCGTTACCACGGCATGGCGCCGATGGTCTCACACGCGGTTCATGAGGGGCTTATGCAGGCACGATCGATACATCAACTCGAATGTTACGCGGCCGCGCTGACCTTCGCGAGAACCGAGGGAATCATCTGCGCGCCGGAAACCAGCCATGCTATTGCGGCGGTGATCCAGGAAGCAAAGAAAGCGAAGGAAGAGGGTAAGGAAAAGGTCATCCTGTTTAATTTAAGCGGTCACGGGCTTCTTGACTTGCGGGGTTACGAGGCCTATTTCAATGAAGAATTGCACGACTATGACTTGCCCCAGGAAGTTATCGACGAAAACCTGAAAGCTCTCGCCGGGTTTCCCAAACCCTAGGGGTCCGCTCGTTTTGCGGCCGGGAGACGGCGGCGTGCCGTCCCCGGCTTTGGTAATTGAGAACTATGGAAACAAAACAACAATTACAGAAACCGGTTATCGATCAATATGACAGCCGTCCCATATACTGCAGAATGCTCGGGCACGAACTCACCTTCAGATACTGCCGTCTTACCGGAGACGGTAGTTTCTGCCGGAAAATTTTCGATTGCTGGTATGACAAAATTGACATTAGCGGCTATATGAAATGCTTCTATTCCGATGAAGAGATAAGGAAGATACTGAGCCCACCCGCGCCAAAGATACACACGTTGCTCAATCTCATCGAAAAGTCCGGAGGAAACGGTTAGCAGCCCGTCAGTCCATGGGATCTTGCCCCGCATTCAACCTTCAAATCCGGGAGGACGTCTGTCTGCGACATTGAACGCTGTCTCTAAAGCAGCACCGATCGTCAAGAGTGTCGCTTCTTCCCCGAATCGCCCCCAAAGATTGACGCCGTAGGGTGTTCCGTCCTCTTGGAAACCCGCTCGCAGCGTGAGGGAGGGTTGACCGGTGCTGTTCGTGATTACCAGAAGGTCGCTCCTGTGATCCGGCGAGATCATCGCATCGACGGATTCGAAGAGGGGCAGGGTCTCTTCTCTTACCAGCCGCCTGAAGCGCTGGAGCTGTACGTATTCTACTGCTGAAAATAACCTGGCGGCCCTGAAAGAGTTGGGCCATGCCGCGGGATCCTGCCGGACCAGCTCGTCGTCCCTGTCGGTCAAGGTGAGCTCTTCGAACGCCGCCGCGGCATCAACGACTATCAGGTTGAACAGCGTCTCATAGGGCAGATCGGGCAGCCGCACCTCGACGGTTTCGGCGCCGACTTCGCGGAGCGCATTCACGGCGGTCTCAAGAGTTTTGGTGTATTCGACACCAGTGTCATCAGCGGCGAACCACTCTGGATCGTAGCCGATTCTCATGCCCGCGGCGGTGGCCGATGGATCATGTCTGAACGGAATCGATTTCGATCCCGGGTCCCGGGCATCCGTCGCGGCGATGGCTTCGAGCACGTAACCGAGATCCTCCACGCGGCGGCAGATGGGCCCAAGCTTGTCGTACGACCAGGAGAGCGACATCGCTCCGGTCCGCGGTACCATGCCAAAGCTCGGCCTCAAACCTGCGGCGCCGCATCGTAGGCATGGGCTGACGATCGAACCCATGGTCTCCGAACCGATGCAGAATCCCGCCAGACCTGCGGCCGCCGCGGCCGCGGGCCCGGAGCTTGATCCGCTCGAGCCCTGTTCGAGGTTCCACGGGTTCTTGGTCTTTCCGCCAAACCAGATATCGTTGTAAGCAAGCGCACCAAGGGTGAGCTTGCCGAGCAGCACCGCTCCGGCTTTTTCCAGAAGCGTGACAACCGCCGCATCTGAATCCGGTACACGTTGCTTATACGGCGTCGCTCCCCAGGTAGTGGGAATGCCCTTCGTATCGAGAAGATCTTTGGCTCCCCACGGTATGCCGTGCAGCGGTCCTCTCAGCTTGCCCTGGCGAAGCTCTTTGTCGGCTCTCGCCGCCTGCTCCAGCGCCCTCTCTTCGGTGAGGGTGATCACGCAGGAAAGCACGGGGTCATACCGCTTGAGTCTTTCCAGATACAACTCGCAGAGTCTGATGCTGCTGATGTCTCCCCGTCTTAACCATGCGGAGAGGTGGCTTAGTGGTGCAAAGGCGATATCGGCGTCTTTCTCTGGAAGACCCCGCGCTAGACAGAGATCCGAACAGGCTGTGCCTGCCGCAGGCCGCGCCGCCGGATGCGCTGCAGGATGCGCCGAAGCATGCATCGCAGCATCTGCCTCCGGCGAAAAGACCTCCGCCGGACCGAGTTCGTTCTTGAGTTTCACCTTTCGCCGCTTTTCATAGCTCTTCGGAAATTCGGCCACCGTTTTCAACGCTTGCGCGCGCTCCGCCGCGGTGAGCCCTATACCGGCAATTTTCGCGGCGGCGGCGAGGGTTTCTTCGCTTATCGTTTCACCTTCCCGTTCCGGCGAAACGACCGCCGGCTTTTCATAATTGCCAAAGTTCGCAAGGGCGCTTGAGAGCACGACCCCGTCTTGCGCTCTCCTCAGCAGGACAATCGCCCCCTCGTCTGTGTCCTTTTCCGGTATCGCTCCGGTGCTGACCTCGATGACGTCGCCGGCGAAGGCTTCCGCCAGAAAATTGACCTGCAGCCAGATAACGTCGCGCCCGTTGCCGGCGGCGGCGAGGGCGTCCTCGATCCATGCGATGTATCTGGTATTGTTCACGTGCAGATGCATGTCGATGTCGCTGTTGAGGACGCGAACGGAGAGCGCTGCAACCGGATCCACCGGATCCGGAATTCTACTAAGAGGAGCGTCCAGATTCGGGCGATCCGGCGGCGGTGGATAGCCGCCGACGAGCTGCAACGGCCTTGCAGGCTTTTTCGATTCTGTGTCTATTGCGACCCAGGCATAAGTCGCGCGCGCGAT
>JAFGHN010000116.1 GCA_016930115.1 Spirochaetales bacterium
CCAAAAAAAACCGGCCGCAAGTTCCCCATTGGGTTATGCGGCCGGTCTGTACGGTCTGCTCAGAATGCTTTCTCAGCGTCTCATGAGCGGTTGGCAATTACCGCCTGGGCCGCTGCGAGCCTCGCTATCGGGACCCTGTAAGGAGAACATGAAACATAGTCAAGATTGGCACGGTAACAGAACTCGATAGACGCGGGATCGCCTCCATGCTCGCCGCATATACCCATCTTGAGCTCCGGTTTGACGCTTCTCCCCTTTTCAACGGCCAGAGCTATCAACTGGCCAACTCCGGTCTGGTCCAGGCTCTGGAAGGGATCATGCTCCAAGAGCTCTTTCTCGATGTACTCCGGCACAAAACTCCCAACGTCATCGCGAGAGTAGCCAAAGGTCATTTGGGTCAAGTCGTTTGTACCGAAAGAAAAGAAATCCGCATACCTGGCGACTTCGTCGGCCGTGAGCGCCGCCCTGGGAATTTCGATCATCGTTCCAATGGTGTATTTCACTTTCGTTTTCTGAGTGGCGAGGACCTTTTCTGCGACCGCTTCGGCGTTGGCCTTGAGCATCTCAAGTTCCCGGTAGGTGCCGATAAGAGGGATCATGATCTCCGGAAAAACTTTCACTCCTTTCTTGGCCACTTCACACGCTGCCCCTACTATCGCCTCAACCTGCATGTCGTATATCTCCGGGTATGTGACGCCGAGCCTGCATCCGCGGTGACCGAGCATGGGATTCATCTCATGAAGCCCGTCGATCTTTCGCTTCAATACCGCAGCGTTTACCCCAAGCTTGCCGGCAAGCTCCTTGGTCTCCGCAGGGGTTTTCGGAACAAACTCGTGCAGCGGCGGGTCAAGTAACCTTATGGTAACCGGCAATCCTTTCATCGCCTCAAAGATGCCCTTGAAATCCTTCTTCTGATAAGGAAGGAGTTTGCTCAAAGCTTTCTTCCTCGCCGCGAGATCCTCAGCCACAATCATCTCCTGGAAGGCGATAAGCTCTTTTTCCCCGAAGAACATGTGCTCAGTTCTGCACAGCCCGATACCCTCGGCCCCGAATGCGCGGGCAACCTTTGCGTCTTCCGGCTTGTCGGCGTTGGTTCTCACGACAAAGCCTTTATTCTTCATGCCCTTTCTCACGGCGGCCATGCGAATTTCGTCGGCCCATTTCAAGAAAGTGCTGAGATCACTTGTGATCTTGGGAGTTACGAGGCCAAGATTGCCCTCGAACACTTCTCCGGTGCTGCCGTCGATGGTGATCCAGTCGCCTTCTTTGTAGGTCTTGTTCCCCACCTTCATATTGTTGCCTGAAATACTGACCGCCTTGCAGCCGGCCACACACGGTGCGCCCATGCCACGGGCGACAACGGCAGCGTGACTCGTCATGCCCCCCGTTGACGTGAGAATCCCTTCGGCAACGGCCATTCCGCCGATATCTTCCGGGGAGGTCTCCCTCCGGACAAGAAGCACCTTCTCTCCCCGGACCGCCCACGCTTCGGCTTCCTCAGCCGTGAAGACGATTCTCCCGACCGCCGCGCCGGGGGAGGCGTTGAGTCCCTTGGCAAGAACAGTAGCCGTTTTTCTGTGAACAGGGTCGATCATCGGGTGCAGCAACTGGTCGATTTGATCGGGCGTGACACGGCCGACCGCTTCTTCATGGCTGATGAGTTTTTCCTTGGCCATGTCAACCGCGGCTTTGACTGCGGCCGGGCCGGTCCGTTTGGCATTTCGTGTCTGCAGAATGAAAAGCTCGCCCTGCTGGATAGTGAACTCGATATCCTGGATGTCCCGGTAGTGTTTTTCCAGCTTGTTCTTGTACTGAACGAGTTGCTCATAGATCTTCCGGTTCTGACGCTTGAGCGTGTTTATTGCCATGGGGGTGCGGATCCCGGCCACAACATCCTCGCCCTGTGCGTTCATAAGATACTCGCCGTAGAACTCGTTCTTGCCGGTGGAGGGGTCGCGGGTAAAGCAAACGCCCGTCCCGGATCCTTCGCCAAAGTTGCCGAACACCATCGACTGGACGTTGACGGCGGTACCCTTGAGATTCTTGATATTATTGAGTGATCGATACTTTATCGCCCGCGGGTTGTTCCACGACCCGAAAACCGCGTCTACCGAAGCCTGAAGCTGTTTCATGGGGTCTTGAGGAAACTTCTCGCCCAGGGCTTTTTCATAGGCCTTTTGGTAGCTCTCTACTATTTTCTTGAGATCTGCGGCATCTAGGTCGGTATCTTCCTCAACTTTCTTTGCTTTCTTGGCGGACTCGAGAATGTGCTCGAATACGTCGTGAGCAACTCCCTTCGCCACATTGCCGAACATCTGGATAAACCGGCGGTACGCGTCCCACGCGAATCTCGGGTTTCCTGTTTTTTTGACCAACCCCTCAACCGCCTTGTCATTCAGCCCGAGGTTGAGAATCGTGTCCATCATCCCCGGCATCGATGCGGCGGCGCCGGACCTGACGGAAACCAGCAAGGGGTCGTCTGCGTCTCCAAGCTTCTTCCCCATGAGCTCTTCAAGTTTCTTCAAGTTCTCTTTCAGCTCGGCGTCCAGACCCGCGGGGTACTTCTTGTTATTCTGATAGTATGCCTCACACACCTCGGTAGAGATGGTGAATCCCGGCGGCACCGGAATACCCAAATTGGTCATCTCGGCGAGGTTTGCACCCTTACCACCCAAAAGCTCCTTCATCTTTGCGTTGCCTTCCGCCGAGCCGTTTCCGAAAAAATAAACGTATTTCGTCTTCGCCATGAGTCACTCCTTCCGCGTCAATCTTAATACTGGATTTTAAAACACCCCACCAAGTAGGGAGGCACGTTATTTCCTATCCCGTTGGAAAGTAAAAAAAAAGGGCCTTTATGTCAATATAAAGGCCCCTCCTCTATCTACATGCGCTTACGCGCCGATTGCCCGTTGTCTGCTACGCGATATAGGATTCGAGAAGTTGTCTTCTCGACGGATGCTGTAGCCGCTTCAAGGCTTTTTTCTCGATTTGGCGTATCCTCTCCTTTGTGAGATTGTACCTATCCCCTATTTCCTTGAGAGACAGCGGGCTCTTCCCGTTCAGACCAAATCTATATTGAATTATTTCCGCTTCCTTTTCCGTGAGCGTGTCAAGCACGGAATTGATATCCTCTTTCAGCGAGATCTCTATTACTTCTTCCTCCGGCTTTCTGTAACCGGCGTCTTCGATGAAGTCTCCCAGCTCAGAAGAATCTTTTTCCGCATAAACCGGTGTTTCAAGAGAAACCAGATCCCTTGAGATATTCAACAGATCCGCCACGTGTTCGGCAGACATGTTCACCGCCCTGGCTATCGCCTGTATTTCCGGTTCTTCCCCCTTTCCTATCTGCAGCTCTTTTCTCGCTTTTTCAATCTGCACAAGCTCGTTGGCCCGGTTCAGCGGGAGGCGAATCATCCTTGACTTCTCGCATATAGCTTTCAATATCGCCTGTCTGATCCACCACACCGCGTACGATATGAAATGGTACCCTTTATCCACGTCATACCGCTCTATGGCATTCATCAGACCGATATTCCCCTCACTGATAAGGTCTGATAACGGAAGCCCCTGATTCTGATACTTCTTGGCAACATTGACAACAAACCGCAAGTTCGAACTCACCAGCTTGTCTTTTGCCGCCTTGTCGTTTTTCGCGGCGAGCCGGGCGTACTTGTCTTCTTCAGCACGCGAAAGAAGCGGTATCTTGTTTATTTCTTTCAAGTACATCGAGATAACGTTCTCGTCTTCAGACGACCTCGATCTCGTGCTTATTCCATTCTTAGAAATCACTTGTTCCTCCTGACCCTATTTATGCAATTTACGTGCCAACAAATGACCAGGAGAAGGGATTTATAACCTTTTACTACATAAGGAATTAACAATTCTTATCTTTATGATAATATTCCAGGTATTTCAATATGGGTCAATATTACACAATAAGCTCAAAACTACCTCAAATTGTATCAAAATATACCACCGGCCAATTCATCCTTGCAGGGTATGCGCCCGCAACACAGCCGATAGGGCAACCCGCTTCCACAGAGGCATTTGTCGTCGAAGCTTATCCTCCGCTGTCTCGTGAAATCCACGGGAATCGACTCATAACTTTCCTGCGCAGCAGGCACCGAAAAGAACGGGAATACTATCCGATAGTTGCCGAACAGCGCCAGTCTTTCGCAGCTGCTCAATATACTCAAATCAACCGATTGCCGTAGCTCATTCCAACCTTCACGGATCAGGTCCCATATCATGTCGTTTTCCGCATCGGTTCCTATTTTTTTTGACCGCTTCGTGGCAAGATACCGCCCGAGCTGAATCGAATAGAACGCATTCCAGTCGTCGAGCTCCGGTGTCTCTTGCCTTATCATACCGTACCGGTTGGTGAATCTTTCCAGGAATTTGTCCGAAAAGTTGTGCTTGTCCAGTTTTCTCGCCGCGCTCCAGCTCCGTAAGGCGCAGCCTGAAAGTCCAAGCTTCTTGAGGGTAACGCCAAGAAAGAAAAGGATCTTTCCCAGCTCTTTCGATCTACCGACCGGGCATTCAGCAAGCGCCTGCTCAAAGCTTTTCAAGGCACGTTCCGGGTCATGGAGAGAGAGAAAAGCTTTGCCCCGCGCATACGCAATGCGCCATGACTCGATATTCCGTTCCATGACGGTTGTAAAATACTAACAAGCCCGTGCCGGCGGCAAGTGGCGAATCATGCCCCGGTTGCTTGACCCAAATTCGAAACCAAAGTATATTCCTCAAAAGTCAATCAACGACACGCTTATAGCGATAACACAGGAATTTCGATCAGGCAGGAGGCACCTATGAAAATTAAGCCCTTGGGCGACCGCGTGCTCGTGAAAATCGAAGGAATGGAAGAAAAAACCGCAGGCGGTATCTACATTCCTCAAACAGCCCAGGAAAAAACTCAAACCGGCGTCGTTGTGGCAGTCGGTGACGACAAAGACGTGATAAAAGTCAAGAAAGGCGACAGGATCATGTTTGACAAGTACGCGGGTACAACTGTAGCCATCGAAGGCGATGATCATCTGATCATGAAAATGGACGACATCCTTGTGATCATCGAATAGACATTTATTCTCGAATCAGGAGAAGCCGTCATCTTTTTGGCGGCTTTTTTTTGCGCCTGCCTCGCCACTTGGAGCAATTACCGCCCGTAGAGCATCCGTTCCATATCCTGAAGAACCACCTCTTTTGTCGAGAAACATCTCTTCGTCTCAGGAAGCGAATCGATAAACGCCTGGCCATATTGTTTTTTCAGAATCCGGGAATCAAGAATCAGCACAACTCCGCGATCCGTGGCCCTTCTCATAAGCCTGCCAAATCCTTGTTTCAGCCGGGTAACCGCCTCGGGCAGCGACAGTTCGATAAACGGATTCCCGTTCCTTTTCATGATACGCTCGTATCTTGCTTCGATGACCGGATCGCTGGGGACCTGGAAAGGAAGCCTGCAGATCACAAGAAGCCGGAGAGTGTCACCGGGGGCGTCCACACCCTCCCAGAACGAATCTGTCGCCAGAAGCACGCTGGACTCATCCTGCGAAAACACCTTGAGAAGTCTAAGCCTGTCGTCATCACCTTGTCTCAGGAGCCGGATCCCGGTTTTTCCGAGCGAACCGCTGATACTTTCGTAGATCTCGGTGAGCATCTTGTAAGAAGTGAAGAGTACGAGGGCCCCGCCCTCTGAGAGTTCCACCGCGTCGCGCACGAACGAGGCGACGAAATCGTTGTAGCCGTCCTCCGCGGGCGCCGGCCCGTCTGTGGGTATGGCCAGGAGCACGTTCCTGGAAAAGGGAAAGGGAGACGGGAGGCAGTGACTTTCCACGGGTCTGTCCGCTTCTTTGTCAAGGCCGATGCGGTGGTACCAGTATGAGAAATCACCTTTCACCGAGAGCGTCGCCGACGTGCAGACAACCGTGTCATAATGCGAAAACACCGTTTCGCGCATGATACCTGCTATTTCCACCGGCGCATTGTTAAAGACCGTGTAAACCTCCCCGCTTCCGGTTTTCCGTCTTTCCGTCCAGAATACGCGATCAGGATGCTCATCGTATTCACCGAATACCCTGCAAAACAACGCAAACGCTTCCAGTCTCCGTACAATCGCTTTGGCGGCAATTATCACTTCAGGCTCATCTTCGTCACGGTAATCTTCAATTATCTTGCGGAGCCCGCCGACTATCGGCTCGAGACTGTTCCCCATTTCGATAAGACCTTCAACAACCGCCAGATGCCATGGAGTCTCCTTTTCTCTCGAAAACCGGGAAGCCATGGCCCCCTCCGGATTGCGCCCGACGGCATCGAGGTTTTCCGCTTCGGCCCGGGCCTTCTCTATCAACCCCGGGATCAAATCGAGGGTTTCGTTTCTCCCCGTGATCCCCATAAGGCTGTAGATCAGCCCCGCCATCCTTCCTCTCCGCACCCGATGCAGCGAGGAGAGCGCCCGATGTATGGCAAAGCGCGAGAGCGATTGGGAGAAAAAAGAAGTCGCGCTTTTCTCGATGTTGTGCGCTTCATCAAAGATAAGCTTCTGAAAAGGCGGGAGTACCGCCGCAAGATCGTAGCCGGCGCCGGAAGCCCGTATCGCCTGATCTGAAAACAACAGGTGATGGTTGACCACCAGTATCCGGGAGGCAGCCGCTTCACGCCTGGCCTTCAACACGAAGCAGTCGTTTCGTCTGGCGCACCGGAGCCCGAGACACGTGTCCGCTTCCGAACAGACCCTGCTCCAGAGACTCTCCGGCGGGAAGAAAGCCAGATCCTCTTTGCCGCCGGTCGGCGTGCTCTCCGCCCAGGCCTTGACTGCGCGCAGTTGCGGGTCGTCTTCGGCAAAGAGAATATCATCCTCCAGCGCTTCGGCAAGCCGCCGCAGACAGACGTAGTTACCCCTGCCCTTTGCCAGGTGCACCTTCACCTCCGAGCCCGTCAACTTCCGCACCAGCGGAATATCGCTTTCCATAAGTTGCTGTTGGAGATTGATGGTTGCCGTGGAGACAACCACCCGCTCGTCGTTTTTTTCAACCCACTGAAACGCCGGAATCAGATAGGCAAGTGATTTCCCTACACCCGTACCGGCCTCTGCGACGACGATAGAGTCGTCATTGAAGGCCTTCACGACTGCCTCGAGCATCCCTACCTGGCTGTCCCTCGGTTCGTAATAATCGACGGTCTTGCTCAATGAGCCGCCCGGCAGCAAATGAACAGCCGCCGCGCCGGCGTCGATCGGGACCCTTCTGTTTGCCCGGACAGCCTCGGCGACAACGTAGGTCGATTGGAGATTGTTATCGACGATATAGAAACCGATTCCCTGGTTACCGAGCCCCGCGGCAACCTGCAGGTCCGCGCTGCTGGGATTGAGAGCGCCGGTCGGATGGTTATGCACCACAACGTCGCCTTTCTGCATGTACGGAAACAGCGCGGGAACCGTGTTCGAGGAACCGCGAGCCGCGACGGTGATCTGGGAAACCAGCCCGTCTTCATCAAGCCTGCCGATCGCGAGAACTTCTCGGCCGCCTGCGTCGCTTATCGCCTGGAGTAACAGCCCCCGGGCGGCGTCGGTGAATCTGCTTGAATCCATTTGCACCTGATAATTCGTTGACAGAAATGGTTGGTTATGATAGCAGTTTGCAGACTTATCAATCAACTAAAGGCAGGACGACCTTTGAAATCGCCGGGGGCATTACTTTGATAGTATTGAAATTTGGGGGAACTTCCGTAGCCGACCGAAACCGCATGGATGCGGCCCTGCGTATCGCCGCCGACCAGATCGACGCCGGGCCGGTTCTCGTCAGCTCCGCGCTTGCAGGCGTGACTGATACATTGATATCCCTCGCCGCTCTTGCCACGGCAGGTGACACCGAAAGCGTCGCCAAATCCTTCGCCACGCTGGAGAGCAGGCACTACGAAGCCGTGAGCGATCTCGAGGACCCGGTTGACGCGCTTTCGCGCCTCTCATCGCTCTTTGACGAATTGAGAGGTCTATTGAGCGGTCTCTCTCTACTGAAGGAATGCTCGCCGCGAACCTATGACGCGGTCCTCGCGTTTGGTGAAATTCTCTCTACAACCGTACTGCACGCCCGGGCGGTTGCGTCCGGGCTGGATGCCCTTCTCCTGGACTCCAGGGATTTCATGATCACCGATTCAGGTTTCACCGCAGCGATTCCGGATTTTGACAAAACAAACAAAGCCGTACGCGACGCTATCAGGCCCTCGAAAGGCCGGTTGTATATAACCCAGGGCTTCATCGGCCGAGCCCCCAATGGAGCGACAACCACCCTCGGCCGGGGAGGGTCTGATTACACCGCGACGATACTCGGCGCGGCGCTCGGAGCAAGTGAAGTCCAGATCTGGACAGATGTGAACGGGATCATGACCTCCGACCCGAGGGTTGTTGCCGGCGCGAGAACGGTGGACACCTTGAGCTACGAGGAAGCGGCCGAGCTCGCTTATTTCGGCGCAAAAGTGGTCCATCCCTCCACCATACAACCGGCAATCGAACTCGGTATCCCGGTGCTGGTGAAGAATACAAGCGACCCCGACGGTCCGTTCACTGCTATCAAGACCGGATCATCGGGGACCGGAATCCGCGCAATTGCAGGCAAAAAGCGTATCACCCTGATCAATATCACTTCTTCAAGGATGCTGAACGCCTACGGCTTCTTGAGCAGGATATTTGCGGTTTTTGAACAGCACAGGACCTCGGTTGATCTTGTGGCCACCTCGGAGGTTTCCGTTTCCGTTACCGTCGACAACAATGCTCACGTCGATCAGATTGTCGACGACCTCAAGCAATACGGTACCGTCGGGGTTGAAGATGACAAAGCCATTATATGCCTCGTCGGTAAGAACCTCTGGAAAAACTCATCATTTATCGCCGAGGTGCTCAATTGCCTGAAAAGCATTCAGGTCCGGATGATTTCCCTGGGATCTTCAGACATCAATCTCTCGCTGGTGGTTCCGGAAATCGAGCTTGAAAACGCGATGAGAACACTGCACGCCCGTTTTTTTTCAACTGGCACGTGAGGCAGTTATACGTTACTTTGTAGTAGATGGATCTCTCTTTTTACAAACTTCATTCAACCGGCGGCGATTATATCATCATCAGTTTCCTTCACTACGATCAGCCTGATTTTTCACTCCTTCCAAAAGCGGCTCACCGCATCTGCAATCGGCGTACGGGAGTCGGCGCCAACGGGCTCCTCATTCTTACCCAGGGCGTCGAACACGCGCTCAAGGCACACTTCTTCCCGGCAAGCGGGCCGCAACGTCCGCTTCCGGGCGACGCTGTTGTTTGCATGGGAAGGTTCGCCTTCGACTCAGGACTTGCCGATAATACACGAATTTCCTGCGAGACCGATTTTGGCGCGGTAACCGTCGATGCGATTGACAGCGTCAATTTCCGCGTGGATCTTGGAGCTCCGAGGAACACTGCAAATAACGAAGAGATCACTCCCGCGTCCAATATCAATCTCAACGAAACCGCAAGCATCTCCGGTGTCAGGCTTCCGTTCACCTCCATTCGCGTTATCACGGACTACGCCGTGATACATACCGAGAGAAGACCACGCGCGATAAGAAAACTTGCCGAAGAGTTCTCCAGGAGCCGGCTTCTCGCGCAACGTCAAGCAGTCTTTATGCGGTCGGTCAGCAACGAGGAAATTTCGGTGTACTCCTGGGCTTCAACCGCCAGCCTGCCCGATCATGCGGGCGGTGCCGCGGCGTGCGCGGCTGCGGGCATTCTCAACGGGTTCTGTGATAACGAGCTCACCGCCAGGTTCAGGTCGTATCTTCTCTATGTACAGTGGCGCCAGGAGGAAAACAGGTTACTCCTCACGGCTCCAACCGAATATATATGTTCGGGATCATACTATATCGATAGCGATTAGGAGGGCGACTTGGACCAGATATTCGACAGATTCGGCAATCTGCTCAGATCATTCCTGCATGACGATGAATCAAAACGGACGGGGGATACCTCTTTTTCGGATCCCGATCTTCAGGACGCATGGAACGAGCTCGAAGACTTCCTGCAGGGAGGCGATAGCACCGCAAACGCTTCGAAAAGCCCGTTCACTCAGCACGTCGAGACGCCTGCGATACCGGTTGAGCTGCACGCCGACTATGCAATGTTGAAATCCAAACCGGGGGCCCCCCTTGCGGAAGTGGCGAAATCCTACCGGCAGCTTCTGCGCATCCACCACCCGGACCGGCACGCCGCCGATCCCGCCGCGTTTGCCAGAGCCACCGAAAAGACCAAAAGCCTCACCTCCGCGTTCCGCAGGATAAAGGAATACGCCGAGACAGGAAAAATGAAGTAGATCAAGCATCGTCCAATGCGTATTCCTGGAGTTTCCGGTGGAGTGTCTTGCGTCCGATGCCGAGCACTTCCGCGGTCCTGCTTTTGTTACCGTTTTGCGCGATGAGCGTGCTGCGAATGATCTCTTTCTCCGCCTCGGTCAACGATGTGCCGAGCATAATGCGAATGTAATTGTTGTCAGAATCGCCTGCGATCGATGGCGGGAGATCGTCTTCCGTGACGATGTTGCCTTTCGCGAGTACAACGGCGCTCTCTATGCAGTTCTGCAGCTCCCTGATATTCCCGGGCCATGAATAGTTGTAAAGGGCCATCTTCGCCTTCTTGTCTATTCCCTCAATCTGTTTACCGTTCTCCTCGGCAAATTGATTGAGAAAGGCGACGGTCAACAGCTGTATGTCTTCCTTGCGTTCGCGCAAAGGGGGGACGTGGATATTCACGACATTCAGCCTGTAGAAAAGGTCCTCCCTGAAGTTCCCCTTGGCGATCTCTTCTTTGAGATCTCTGTTGGTGGCCGCAATTACCCTGACGTCCACCTCGATTGTCTCTTCTCCACCCACTCGTTCAAAGCTTTTCTCCTGCAATACACGGAGAAGCTTTATCTGGAGGGTCTGGCTTATTTCTCCTATCTCGTCGAGCAGGATCGTGCCGGTGTGAGCAAGCTCAAACCTTCCGCGTTTCCTGGCAACCGCCCCGGTGAAAGCTCCCTTCTCGTGACCGAAAAGCTCACTCTCGAGTAACGACTCGCTTAAGGCCGCACAATGGACCCTGATAAACGGCTTTTCCCTTCTGTCCGAAAGGTTCTGAATCGCGTCTGCAACGAGCTCTTTGCCGACCCCACTCTCACCGGTAATGAGAACGGACGCCTTCGACGGTGCGACTTGTTCCACGATTTCCATCACCTTCCGCATCTGCGAGCTGTTGCCGATTATCCGTGCGTACTTCTGTTTGCTTTTTATCCTCTCGACTTCCTCTTGCAGAGCCCGGTGCTGCAACACAAGATCTCTTTTCGAAAGCGCGCGGCTCACCAGCAACGACAACCTGTCCAGGTTCACCGGTTTGGTAAGAAAATCGTACGCTCCGTTGCGCATCGCGTTTACCGCGGATTCAATCGTCCCGTGACCTGTGAGGATAATGACCTGGATAGTCGGATACGACGAGGAGACGTGCTTGAGAAGCTCTTCACCGCTCATGCCGGGCATTTTGAGATCCGCGATCACGAGATCGACTTCATAGTTGTTTATTGCTTCCAGAGCAACATTCCCGTTTTCGGCGAGAATAGTATCGTAACCGTCGAGTTGCAGTGCCTTGCCCAGTCCTTCCCGGATGTTTTTTTCGTCGTCGACGATAAGAACGGTAAAGTTCATACCTTATTTTCCTCCCACTCGATCAGTTTCCTCTCGCTTTCCGGAATCGGAAAACTCAACGCGAAAGTGGCGCCCTCACCTTCCCTTGAAGTAACGGAAATCTCCCCGCCGTGCTCCTTGACAATTTTGTAGACCACCGTCAATCCAAGTCCTGACCCGAATTCCTTTGTGGTGAAGTAAGGTTCGAAAATCTTTCCCAGGTTTTCTTCGTCTATTCCCACGCCGGTATCACTGATCCGCAAGACTACATCGCTTGAACCGGTGTCGGTGACAATCCGGAGCATGCCGCCTTCGGGCATCGCTGCAATTGCGTTCTTGATAATGTTGAGAAGCGCTTGCTTCATGTACTTCTCATCAAGGTCAAGATCGGGAATTGACTCATCGTACCGTTCTTCAACCTCGATACCGGCTTCCTTCAATTCAAACTGGATAAAATCAACGACGTCGTGGACAAGCGAATTCAGGGAGCGCCGTTCAAGGTCGGCATTTATCGGGCGCACGGCAAAGAGAAAATCAACAACGATGCCGTTCAAGCGGTCGATTTCCTCCATTATGATTTCGAGATATTTTGAAATGCTCTCCTTGTCCGGGCTGCCCTTGGTGTTGACGGCTTTCTGTATGAGCTGGATGTGGATCCCGATTGAGCCGAGCGGGTTTTTTATCTCATGGGCCACACCGGCCGCGAGTGTCGTGAGAGAGGCCAGGCTTTCTGCTCTTCGCAGCCGCGCTTCTCTGCTCCGTTTCTCGGTGACATCTTCGATATGGACAAGGTTGCCGAGCGCCTTGCCTGACCTGACGAGCGGCATGATCGAGCACGACAAGATTCTGATCACCCCGCTCGAGTCCAGGGTGAATTGCTTGTCGTACACGCGGTCCTGATTGAGCAGCCTTTCTTCGAAAAAGTCCGCGATCTCCCTGTCGGACAAGGTTTCCCACAGCTTCTTCTCGTGTATCTCTTCATGCTCGAAAGGCAGCAGCCTTTCGGCAGATTTGTTGTACAGCATGATCTCGTGTTCGGCGCCCAGCACAACGAGACCATCGGTCATCGACTCGAAAACAACACTCAACAAATCGTTCTCATTACCCAGGTGATTGATCAGCGATCTGACTTGCTCTTCGTCGAGCTTCGATAACCGTTCCAAGGCGCGTTCAATAAATTTCTTCATGATTTTCTTGCCATGTCCCTGTAAAGACCGTGAAGAAGGAGCGGAACATTCATGTTAAACGAATCGAGCCGTAACGCCTGCTTTGCCAGGGCGTTGTTCCAGTCTACAAACCGCTTTATGCGGCGTTGCCCCTCTCCGCGTTTCACCGATTCGAGATAGATCACTCTGAGCCGGCTGCTCAACTCGATGAGGAAGGATCTGAAGACTTTGCCGTCTTCGAGATGTTTCAGGTACGTCGCATCACCCGCATCCCCGGCAAAAAATACATCAGGCGAACCTGCCTGAATTGAATCGAGAAAACGCTCGCAGGCTCTCTGTACAACCTCCGGATTGGCGCTCCGCGCGCGGAAGTATCTTTCGAGCGATCCGTACTCACCCGAGTTTTCCCGAAAGACCCGCCGCAGGATGTCTTCCTGCACCTCCTTCGGCCGCTCGCGAAATTGAAACTGCCGCAAGCGTGATTTCAGAGTGGGAATAATAGCCTCTTTTTTTGTGGTAATGAGCACGAAGTGAGTGTCCGCCGGCGGTTCCTCGAGTATTTTCAACAGGGCGTTTGCCGATCCGGGAAGCATCCTGTCTGCGTTTTCGAAAATGACGACTTTCGGAGAGCCGCCGGTTGTCGTATGGGTCCAATATGAAACTTTTCGCACCTGATGAACAGGAATTACGTCTGTCAGATTCCTGGCGGCGATACTCTCGGAAAGGTCGACTATTCGTTCGAGCCTCTTCTCCAGCTCTCCACCGGCGGCACCGGTCTGCCCCGGAAGAAACGAGGAAACACTCTCTTCAAGATCCGACAACGTTTCCGCCAGAGCGCTTATCCTGTTCTCTGCGCCTTCCCAGAGCGCTCCGTCGTATCGCTTCAAGAGCTTCCTCACGGCGCGGATCAGCAGATAACGCGTCGCTTTCGAATCGGTTCTGCGAAGAACGTCCGATGCAACGCGAATTTCGTCGACGAAGTTCCCGGCCCCCAACAGCAGAAGGTATGGGTTTTCCAGAAGACGGTTTTGCTCGCAGGACGGGCAATTGCAGTTCCATTGAGCGGTTTTTTCCACGCACATAAGTACCCGGGCGAGCTCGAGAGCCGTGGTGAGCTTACCACTCAACACGGGGCCGTAGAAAAGAAGCGAAGCCGGAAGCCTTTCCTTCTCGATATCCGCCTTGAGCTCCAGTACTGCGCCCTCCTGCCCGAGTATGTTCTCAAACATCTATGCCCATTCCCTCCGCTTGAGGCACCAGCGGGATGATCTCAAGCACAAAACGGGAAATGACCGATTTATCCAGGAGCGCTTGCAGATCGAAGATGGGCTGTACCCGCATGATGTAGATTATCAGTACTACCGCCAGAGCCCCTTCCACCAGGCCAAGGAAAAATCCTAATACGCGGTCCAGCCGCTCGAGCTGGATCTTGTCAAGAATCCTGTGGAGTATTCCCTCCAGAAGTTTCACAAGCAGGTAGACCACGATAAATATAACAAGAAACGCGATGATCTGGTTCCAGTTTGAAAAGCCCACGTACGTGTCGATGAGCCCGGCGCCTGCCTTTGAAAAAAAGACCGCTGCAACAACGCCGAGGATCAGCGCAGCGAACGACATGATCTCTGCGATGAAACCTTTGAACGCGCACCGGATAGCCCCTGCGCCGATGAGAACGATGAACACTATATCAAGCGGATTAATCTTCATTTCCCACTTCTCCGTTGGCGATCTCCAGCAGCAACTCTGCGATTTTCCCGGCCGCGTCCGGCCTGAAAACCGATGCCGCCCGTTTCCCCATTGCGATGAGTGTTTCGGGTTCGGACAGAACTCTTCTGACATACGTTGTCAATGCTTCTTCACCACCGTTCCCGGCCTGTAGAATATACGAAGCTCCAAGGCTTTCAAACAATCCGGCGTTCCTGATTTGATCACCCCGGCTGCTCTGAGTGCCAAGGGGGACAAGAATAGAAGGCTTACCCGCGGCGGCAAGCTCCCAGAGCGTGGTAGCGCCCGCCCTGCACAGCACGAGATCAGCGGCGGCCAGAACGTCTCCGTACTCCTTCCCGATGTAACTGTACCTGCGGTATCCTCCGCCGCCGGGCGGTCCCGATTCATCGGAACCTGTTTGATGCACCACCTCCCAATCTTCAAGCAACGCCGGAAGCACCCGCCAGAGGAGCTCGTTGATTTCCCTGGAACCCTGGCTGCCGCCCAGAACGAGGAGCACCGGCCTCCCGCCATCGGAAGAAAGATGCCGCAGGCCCCGCTCGACGCTGCCTGCCAGCACCTCCCGCCTGACGGGATTACCCGCCACAACCAGCCGTGATTTCAAAGAATCCGGAAAGAATTCGCACGTCTCGGCAAAGGAGACGATGATTTTCCTGGCGAAACGCGAGTTGATCCTGGTCGCGAGACCCGGGTCAAAATCGGACTCATGGGTAACCACAGGCACCCCCGCAATTCTTGCGGCGATAACCGGAGGAACCGAAACGTAGCCGCCCTTGGAAAACAGAACCCCGGGGCGGTGCCGCCTTAAGATGAGGTAAGCGGCTGCTATCCCTGCCACTACTCTGAATATATCGATGACGTTTGAGAAGGAGAAATACCTCCGCAGCTTGCCTGAAGGGATACCGATAAAGCGAATCCCTTTCGGTTCGATGATGTCCCGTTCGAGGCCGCGCCGGGATCCAATCCAGGCTGCCTTGATCTGCACCCCGGCGGACATCGCCTTTTCAACAACCGCTTCATAGACGGCGATACCGGGATAGACATGCCCGCCGGTGCCGCCTCCGGTGAAAAACAATACGGCGGATTTCTCAATCTGTTGAAGATTTCCGGATGTTCGCATAGTATAGGTTTTCTAATCGGAGTCACTATACATGATGCAATCCCGGCTTTCAATCTTCTTCCTCTCCGCGATGCTCCTCGGAAGTTCGGCGTCACCGGGAAGCGCGGACCCGACGGCAAAGGCGGCGGAAATGAAAACCCTCCTTCCGCATCTCGATAGTGAACGGATCGAAGAGCTCCTCACGCGGGGTGAGCTCTCTCATATGATAGAGACCGACGAGGGCCCGCTGCTGGTCCCGGGTGATGATCTTAGACGCCTGATTACCGGCGATCTGGAAGCGATCGATTACACGACCGGTGTGGAAGTGCTCAATATCATACCGGGCGACTACGATGATTTTGACACCGTTGCTGCGGCGAACCTTCTCCTCGAGCTCAGTACCCTGGAAGGCCTTGAGTATTATTCGGCATCGCGGGAAAGGATGCGCACGTTATTCGTGCAGTCGTACGCAATCGACAGCGCTGAAAATGAAAGGCGTGTCGACGACCCTTTCATAGAGGAGGCCCCTGGCGGAGGCAGCGTCATTATGTTTCAGGAGGACATGACCTTTGGCAAGAACAAGCTCAGGATCGCCTACAACATCACTCCGTCGACCATCCACATGGTTACGGAGAATATCACTACCTTCTCCTGGGGACCGGTGCCGTTAATTAAGCCCGGGAACCTGAGGCTTCACGCGCTTGTTTACAGAGGGGACAACTTCACCCTCTACTATGGCAGCTTTGGCGCAAAAGCTATTCGAATCGGTATACTTGAAAAACGCATATACAACTCATTCTACAACCGGCTTGTCGCCCTCTACGGGTGGTTCCAGGCGAAACTGTCCTCAAGCGCGGACGGCGCCGCCGGCGGCCGGATATACTGACGGAGTCGCCTATGTCAAAAGCCGCGTCTTCCGGTCACCTCCCCGCACTGATCCTTCTGTTCGTTGCGGTAATCCCTGTCCCGGCGGATTCACTCAAGCCCGAAGCCGAGTTCCTCACCCGTGGCGGTATGGCGCCGATCGATTCGGTGGATGCACTGCTGTTTAATCCCACACCGGTTTTTTTCAAAGTGGAATCCTGGCGTCAAGAAGAGTGGAAGGTCATTCGCTCTGAAACCGATCTGCACGCCGTGTATCCCTACCCTGTCGATTATTTTGTCGCCGAGTTACTGAATTTCGAAAACACAAA
>JAFGHN010000117.1 GCA_016930115.1 Spirochaetales bacterium
CGAATATCTGCAATCAAACGGTATCCCCTACACCGTCTCGGATTTGGGCCAGCTCAGCGGCGCTCACTCCTACTCGACTTCGATCGAAATCGCATTGCCAGGCGCGTCGGCAGATGAGCTTATACTTGTCGCCCCGCTGAACAGCCGGGAAACTTCCGTGTCCCCTGGCGCCGGGGCGGCAAATATCGCGCTTGCTCTGGAGGCCGCGAGGACCTTCGGCCTGCGGGACTCCAGACTATCCCTCCGCGTACTGATAGCCGGAGCCGATCACGGTGACGGCGATGCCTATCCCATCGGGTCCCAGGCGTTTCTATCGGAGTATCAACCCGAGGGAAATGCGGCGGTGCTGTACCTCGATTTCGAGCTGCCGACCGGGAAAATAACGATCCGGGGCGGCGACCGGGACTTTGTGGCTCCCTACTGGTTTCTTGACAGGTGCATCACCGGACTCGATTCTCACGCTTTGCCGTTCCATTTCAGCGGTAATGAGAACCAGTTCTATAGACTCGGCGTCGCGGCGAACCCCGCACCGCTGCGCGCGTATCTGCAATCGGGTTATCCGGCTTTGAGCTTTCACAGTTCTGACATCCCGCTGCCGGAAGCGGCGATTCCCGAATTCGCGGCTTCATTCATGGGTTTCCTTGGATCGCTTCTCGGCCACGAAGAAAACCCCACGCGGTGGGACCGTCACTACCTCTTCTTTCAATTCGGCGATTTCTCCCTCGTCATCGGGGAACTCACCTATCTCGTCATACTCCTCGGCGTTGCGGCGCTCCTCATACTCTATCCGCTCTTGTTTTCGGTGAGATTCAAGAGCTACATCTTGAACCTCATCGGTAATTTCTGGGCGCTTCCGATGCTGCTTGTGCTTATGTTCGGCCTTCTCCTCGTCGGCACGTTTCTCATCGAAGGACTTTCGGCGCTGAAAGGATACCCGGACTACTGGATGAAACGTCCGGCGGAGTTTCTTGTACTGAAACTCATGACCGCGGTCTTCCTCTTTTTCCTTCTCTCTCAATACCTGCGAAAGATACCATTCCCCAGAAGAGGGCGTTTCTACAGCGCCGCGGCGCTTCTCATACTCATCTCCGATATATTCCTTCTCGGCGTTGTGGATATCTCTCTGGCCTACTATGTCCTCTGGGCGTGCGTCTGGGCATTCTTCTTTTCCCTGGCGCCGAATCGTTTTCTGAAGGGATTATGCCTTCTCATAAGCCCCGCCTGGCTTATCAAGGCGGCGTATGACATGCTGACAATCCCCGCGCTCGAGATTGCAGAACAGATGGTTCTCACGCGCATATCCGGGAATCTGCTGGTGGCATTTATCCTTTTTCCCTTCCTGCTGATGCTGATCCGGCTTGATTTCATGTTCAGACACCCGAAGCGAAAAACAAAACGGCTTCTGCTTACGGTGACCTTTACCGTGCTCGGCCTGGCATGCGGCGGGCTTGTCGCCTATCTGACGGTGACCGAGCCGTTCTCAGCCGCCGATCCGCAGCCCGTGGTGCTGAAAGAGACGCAGCACCTCGCGAAGAGTCTCAGCTCCATAGAATTGACAAGTCCTGCTTCGCTCGGCGACCTCACGGTTCAGACCCCGTCGGACACCGTAACGATTTCCACAAAAGCCAAGAACTATACGATTGAAACGCCCTTGAAGAGGGATCTCCTCGAGGTGCAAACCGATGTCAGCCGTTTTCTCGGCCGGGCCAGCTATGTGCTTACCATCAATTCAAAGGGGCTCCCGTCCTCTGTCGATGTCTCCCTGCTCTCCGATAGTGAGATCATCGTCTACGACTTGTCGTTTCCTTTTTCGTTCGAATCCGCCAACTCCGTCAAGGTACACATCGGCCGGTACCCGCCAAATCCTCTTTCGGTTGAATTCACCGTTCCGGGGGAACTCAAGGGCACCATCGAAGTCAAGGCGGGATACTCGAACCCGCCGGTGGCGTACCAGGTCACCGGCACGAATATAGACGCACAGCAGCGTTTGGAGGTCATCGCGAGGGCCGCATTTGATCCCCTTTGATTCCCGCGGTTGACAGCCGAATAACCCGCGGTCTAGGATTAGCAGGTCACAACGATGGATGAAGCACGCGGCCACACCGAGAAAGTTTTTTTCCATGTAGACCTGGACGCCTTTTACGCAGCCGTGGAGCAATTGGACCATCCGGAACACCGCGGAAAGCCCGTAATCATCGGCGCGCTCCCCGGGCACAGGGGAGTGGTGTCCGCCTGCTCGTACGAAGCCCGTGTTTTCGGCGTTCATTCCGCAATGCCGATCTCCCAGGCATACGCAAGGTGCCCCCACGGCGTCTATCTTGTGCCACGGATGAAACGCTACTCCGAGCTATCGAAAAAGGTCATGGCGCTGTTCGGCAGCTTCAGCCCCGATGTGCGGCAGATTTCCATCGATGAGGCTACCCTCGATATGACAGGCACCGAAAGGCTTTTCGGCACGCCGGAAGAAGCAGCGAGGAAACTGAAAACCATGGTGGCGGAGGAAACCGGCCTCATCATCTCCGTCGGGATCGCGCCAAACAGGTACCTGGCCAAACTCGCTTCCGAATACGATAAGCCGGACGGACTGTTCCGCGTGCATTGCGGAAAGGAAGAGGATTTTCTCGACAAACTCGCGTTGAAAGATTTGTGGGGGGTCGGGGAAAAGACACTCGCGCGGTTGGGAGAAATCGGCATCACGACGGTTGCGGAGCTTCGCGGCTATTCACAATCGCTGCTGCAGGCCATGCTCGGGAACGCGGCGGGTACTTACCTCTACCACGCCGCCCGCGGAAATAATCCGGGCATCTACTCCCTCGCGCCAAAGAGCCGGTCGATCAGCAGCGAGCTGACTTTCGGCGTCGATACCGACGACCGCGAGGCGATCAAGAGAGCGCTCCTTGACCTATCTCATCAGGTGATGTTCAGGTCGATTGATGAGAGCTTCAAGTCCAAGACGGTGCAACTGAAGCTCAGGTACGGCGATTTCTCGACGACAACCGCGCAGACCACCTCCGGGCATTTCATAAGCTCAGCGGAAGAGGTCTATAACACCGTGCTGGCGCTTCTGGAAAAACGGTGGAACGGAAGCGATGCGGTGCGCCTTGTCGGTGTGGGGCTCACCGCCCTCGAGACCGCGGATGAACCTGCGCAGGGCGAGTTGTTCGGCGATTCTTACGAGAAGAAAAACAGGGTGGAATCGGCCATCCTTTCATATCACAAGAGCAGAAAAGGCGGGCAGATCGTGAAAGCGAGCTTGCTCAAAGGAAACAGCAGAAGCGGGGACCCCGCTAACGATTGACCCCGGTACTATTCGCCTCACGGTGTGCGATCGATTCATCCGCCGTCGAGGGTTCCTTGCAGCAAGCCCCAAGGGCGAGCTCAATAGTAAGGGCCAGGCCGATGATAGCGATTTTCTGAACGATGTCGCGTTCCGGCGCCTGCACGAAAAAGGTAAAAGCATAATAGAGGATGGTGGACTGGAGCAGAAGGTGCAAAAAGATTCCGTATCCCCTGGAGGTGGCCTTTGACGCATCCGCGATAAACAGGATCGCGTGCAGCCAGATTGATCCCACGAGGAAGCCTGCTCCTAATTGATGCTGCGTCAGAAAGTAGTTATTCGGAAAAGTGGCGATACAGGCGCCCAACGCCGCCGTTATCGAAATGAGCACCCGCAGGCCGCGGAACGAAAGGTTTGAATCCCTGGCGAATGCCACCGCCAGACGACTGAAAATGATGGCGGTTATCGCCATATCGACGACAAAAACCGCCATCGACGCGCGGTTGTCTGCTCCCTCGGGAGTTTTGCTCGCGCCCAGCCTGCTGAAAGGATCTTTTATCAGGTTGAATCGGCCGTTGTATACCAGCATCGCGAGACAAAAACCGCCAAGAAGGACGATGACAAAGAGGGTAAACCACGTTCGGTACTTTCTGTAGTCCGCGGTGGTAGCCATGCCGTTCGGCTATTTCGTCCAGCCTTCAAGATCTGCAAGCGCTTCGTCAAAATCAATTTTCTCAGATTTCTTGAGGGCGGGTTTGGCGCGGAACTCGGAGACCACCCAGGTCATGATATCGACGGCTTCCTCCCTGTCGGATACATCCGGGATGTCGATGGAGCCTTCATAATAAAAGTGCTTCTCCAGAACATCCGTTTCGTTTCTGAAATCCCGTGCCATCGAGGGTACCTCTTTCGCGCGTTTTGCAGCGCTCCAGTCGCGGTCCCACAGTGATCTCGCCAACTCCATGAAGTAGGAAAGTTTCAGCTCCTTTGCGGCTCCGCTTTCATATTCGGCGCGCTGGGCGTCAAGAGCCTTTCTGGCAAGCGAAACGGACCTGGTCGAGCTGCCGAAGGAGATCGGTTTTCCCGGGACCTTGCGGTACATAATGCCAAGAACGTAGAAAGAATCCGGGTGGTCAGGAAAGATCGAAAGCACCTTACGCAGGAGCTCATGCATGGGTTTGGCCTTGAAAAGCGCGTTTAATATCCCCTTCACTTCTCCCCATCTGCCGATATTCGCGGATTTCCAGTAATACGCCCAGTAGCTGTCAGGATCGAGCTCGATGGCCCTGTCCGCGTATCCTTCACCTTCCAGAAACGTTTCCAACAGCACATTCTCATCAATCCCCTCCCGCACCTTGAGGAGATCGCCGATTTCGAGCACGGTGCGCGAGAGCCTCCAATAAAGCTGGGCTTTTTCCATCGGATCCGCCGTCGCCGCTATCGCCTCCTGGATGAACACCTTGTTCTCATCGTGCAGCTCCTCTTCATGCAGCCGGTCTGCTTTTTCGATAGCAGTCTCACCAAAGATCACACCGACGGAAAGCAACATGAAACCAAGGCACATTGCAAGCTTTTTCATCACTGGCTCCTGTTTCTACGCGCTATTTTGGGATTGTCTCTTGAATATCATAAGTACATATCGATTCAGCTGTCAATCAGGATATCGCGCTACCGGGCGCCGGTATCGGTGGTGAACCGTTTGAGTGACTCCGTAACCATGTAATACACGTTGGAGGCGTTCCAGAGGGTGAATCCGGACGCCCCTGAGGATACGACTCCTTCAAGCTGCCGCGCAAGGTAGAGGGTGTAGGCATCTGTTTCAAATCTCCGTTCGGCGCCAATGAGAAATGCCTGGACGTAGGGCCGCACGACGCTCCGCTCCCCCACGAACGACGCCGCTCGATTCGAGCCGGTGCGATAGATCGCCTCTGCGCGGTCAAAGAAACCAAGACCGCTCAAGAAAGCGCCGGGGAAATGGGACGGGTAGAACATGGGGCACACGACGTCGACGTAGTCCGCAATCATGTCCAGATTCTGACCGATCCAGCCTCCCATGAGATACCAGGCATTGAACCCGTACAGGTCGGTGCTCATGGGTACATCGATCTGCTCGCGTGCCAACGTGAGAAACGACTCGATCGCATCGACCCGGGTCATTCCCTCTCTCTTGAACCTGTATTGTATGAGCGAGGTGTCGCCGTCGGAAGGAAAACGGATGTAGTCGAATTGGACTTCATCGATGCCGCGGGCGGTGATTTCATTTGCTATGCCGATATTGTAACGCCACACGAACTCGGAGTAAGGATCAACCCAGTACTCCCGTTGTTCATAACCGGTCACCTCGCCGTCGGGGCCCGGGACCGCGAGCAGATTGCCCCAAGGTTCGTCGGTGTTCCGATTCCACACCGCATAGGCATGATCGTTATAGGCATAGAGTTTGGGATCCTGAAATACGACAATCCGGCCAACCACGTATATACCGGCCTCGTGGGCCCGGGCGAGCAGATCGTCGAGATCAAACCGTACGCTGACCGCGCCGACTTCCCGCGGGAGGTTCAGTCCGGAATCATAGGTGACCCGGCCGAAGTCATCTTTCACATCCACAACGATGGTATTCATTCCGTGTTCGGTGACGAGGCCGAGATGTTCTTCCAGTCCCTCACCGGAAGCCCGGCCGGAATTCACGTAGATGCCGGTCCTGTCTGAGGCGACTTTCAAGCGGCTCTTCTTTGCGGCCGGCACGTGGGGATTTGGTTTGGCCGGCACCGCGGCGCTGTCCGGAGCCCACGAACCCGTGCCGGCGGCGTAAGCGTAGACACCGCCATGTCCGTACACTCGCGGGCTCCAGCTTCCCGCCGCGCCGTCGTACACGACCGACATCGCATACACCATCCCGGCGGGAAAACCGATTGACTGCCAGCTGTGCCCGCCGTCGGCCGATTCGAGGATTTCACCCCCGGTACCCACGGCCAGGTACATTCTGCCCTCATCAACCGGCGAAACCGCGATGGCGGTTATCGACTCATAAAACCCCGCGCCAAGATACAGATGCTTTATCACGCTATTCTCGGACCGCCAGGACTTCCCGCCGTCGGTGGTCTTAAAATACCCGCTGAAAGAAGTCCCGATATAGATGGTCTGCGCGTCCTGCGGCCTTAAGCACACGGCGGTGATGTGATCGACGCTCGTCACCGGGTCACCAATACTGACCTCCCGCCACGTGGCTCCGGCATCGCGGGAAACACAGACCCCGTCGGCGATTGCCACAGCGACGCGGGCCGGATCAAGCGGGTCGTACGCGAGGCTTTCAACGCGCCGGAAGAGCGAACCGTCGAAGGGATACACAACCCTGACGGGCAGGCCTGCCGACCGGTCGATCCACGTGCTTCCCCCGTCAAGGGAGACCCAGACACCGCCGCCCGCGCCGACGCCGTACACCGGCGCGACGCCCTGATGCGCGGGGGCTCCGGGATTTGCGCCCGCCGGCCCCGCCGGCCCGGCCGGCGGAACGCCAGCCCGGGCGGTGTCGACAACAAAATCAAAGTGGGGGATGGAGCTGTCGGCGCTCAAGGGTATCGCGCCCCAGCAGATGAGAACCATAACCAGCAGCCGCGTTTTCCTCACTCGTCGCTCCTGCTGCCGCAGCGCCGTGTCGCGATGACGTTGACACCGGTACCCCTGAAGTCGGTAAGCACTCGGTCACCCGGAGCGACAGGTGCGCTCACCTCGATACGGTAGAGCTCCGTCAGGAGGTCGGCAATCAGCTCCTTTTCGAGCGCGCGGTCGGTCCTCACCGGTAACCGCGAAAGCTCGCCCGCCGTCAGAGAAACCGTCGCGGTGACCGTTCGTTTCGGGGCGAGGATCTCCTCGCGGGCGTACACCTCGCCCTTTGCGCACCGGTTCCCGGTCACCGTTACATCATCAAGGCCTTCCGAATATTCGACGGTGAGGCTGCATCCGAGGGGGCAGGCGATGCAGGTCATGTTTCTCTTCATTCGATCCGCACCTCCAGCGTTTGCCCGGAGCACGCTTTCAGGGCATCTTTGCTGAGCGTTGCCTCCACCATTTCGGACGGCTGGACGTGCGGGAGATTCTTCCCGTAGATTTCCACCTCACCGGCACGAACCGAGAGTCTGGATTTGTTTTTCACGATCATCGGCCGCAGGTAGAACCTGTTATCCGATCCAGGATTGTAAGCTCCGGGTACGACGTACCGAACGTTGGCCCCGGATACCACCGGTCCGCCGGTTTCCGGCGCCACTCCCCGCAGGAACTCGTCAACTCCTTTCGCGCATCGCTCGGCCTCTTCGCAGGCGTAATCCACAAGATCGTGAACGTGCAACACGTTTCCGCAGGCAAAGACACCCGGTTTTGAGGTCATCAACCTGGAATCGACTTTAGGCCCGCTTGTCTCATGGTTCATAGCGATCCCGAACTTCCTGGTCAGCTCGTTTTCCGGAACAAGACCGACGGACAACAGCAGCGTGTCGCACTCAACGGTAAAGGAGCCCGGGCCGCGTTCCTTTTCGCGGCTGACGGGGCTTATCTCCACCGATTGGACCCGGTCGTTACCGTTTATTTTCGTCACAACGTGGGAGAGGTGAAGCGGTATGTTGAAATCGTTCAAACACTGAACAATATTTCTTGTCAACCCGGATGGATATGGCTGAATTTCGACGACGCAGTGCACCTTTGCGCCCACCCAGCTCATGCGGCGCGCCATGATGAGGCCGATGTCTCCGGAGCCGACTATCACTACGTCTTTGCCCGGAATGTATCCTTCGATATTTACCAACCGCTGGGCCAGGCCCGCGGTATAGACGCCCGAAGGTCTCGAGCCGGGTATGTGTATGTTCCCGCGGTTTCTCTCGCGGCATCCCATGGCGAGCACGATCGCCCGGGAGCTGTACCGGGTTATTCCCGATTCCGGGGAAAAGACCAGAGCGCCCAATCCGTTCTCATCGTCGATGAGCCGATCAACCGTGGCGTTGGGCGCCAGGTAAAGTGCGTCAGGAAGGAGACCGATCAACCTGTCTGCGAACTCCGGGCCGGTAAGCTCTTCGTTGAAGTAGTGAAGCCCAAACCCTGAGTGGATGCACTGGTTCAGGATCCCGCCGAGTGTGTTCTCGCGCTCGACCACCGAGACTTCGTACCCCATTTCAGCAAGCTTGATAGCGGAGGTGAGCCCGGAAGCCCCCGCCCCGATCACCAGAACATCGATCCGCCTGATCTTCATACCCGACCCGTCCCCGCGCCGGCCACGTCGAAATCTCCGATCCTTCCGCCGACAATGTAGCTTCCACGTCCCCGTTTGGTGATCCTGTCGATGGGGATTCCGGTTTCTTCCGAGATGATTTTCAGGATCCTGAAGGTGCAGAACCCTCCCTGGCAGCGCCCCATCTGCGCGCGGGTATAGAATTTCACACCGTCCAAGGTTGTGTGTCCTTTTCTCACGGCGTCTATGATCTCAGCTCTTGAAACCGATTCACACCTGCAGATAATCTCTCCGTAGCCGGGGTCCCGCTCGATGAGCCGGTCAATCGCTTCAATATCAAGGTTTCGAATCCGCTGCACCGGTTCGATCTCCGGATCGTAGTGCGGGTCTTCCTCAAGGACGAGCCCGTCGCGCTTGAGCAGGTCTTTCACATAATCGGCAATTGCCGGCGAGGCGGTAAGACCCGGCGACTGTATGCCTGCCGCCTGAATGAAATGCGGCCGTCTCTCCGACACGGCGATGAAAAAATCATTTTCCGGAAGCGTCGGCCGCACGCCCGCAAAAGAGGTGATGATATCCCGTTCGGAGACCGACGGGATGAGCCTTCTTGCCGAGTAAAATATCCGTTCAAAGTTCTCTTCGGAAGTGGATACATCGGTCTTATCACCGGTTTGTTCGGCTGTCGGCCCCAGCATCGTGGTACCTTCCGCCGTAGGGATCACCAGCATACCCTTCGAAACCCGGGACGGCACGGGAAAGATCACCCGCGAAGGCAACGCCGCCGCCTCGCGGTCCATCAGATACTCTTCGCCTTTTCTCGGTATGATCGTGTATTCCTCCGCGCCGAAGAGCTTTGAGACTTTGTCGGCGAAAAGCCCGGCGGCGTTGACGACGTATCGGGCTTTTATGCCTCTGTCGCCCGCATAGATGTCATACAGATCACCGGTTCTTCCGGCGCGGTCGACTTCGAATTCGGTGATGAGCCGGACACCGTTTTTCAGGGCCGACTCGACGAGGGCAAAGACAAACCGGTACGGTTCTATTATTCCCCCTGAAGGCGCGTGAAGACCGCCAACCACGTCATGGTTCAGTTTCGGCTCAAGCGCCAGCATCCGGTCGCTGTTGCACAACTCGATACCGATCGCCTGGTTCGCGACTCCCTGAGCGTAGAGAGACTCAACCTGCTTCATCTCCTCGGTCGAAAACGCGGCGATAAGGATTCCGCAGCGGCGGAACGGAAAGTGGAGCTCATTTTCAAGCTGGTCGAACATACGGTTGCCGCGGATCTCCAACCGGCCCTTGAGGGTAGACCCGGAGTGGTGAAATCCCCCGTGGATTATCCCGGAGTTGGCCTTCGAAACGCCGAAAGAGACATCACACTCCTTCTCGAGAAGCGCCACGTCAAGTTTGTATTCGGAGAGTCTCCTCGCGATCGCCGCTCCGGTGACTCCGGCGCCTATCACCGCGACATCAAAGGAATCCTGCATTTCCACCGGTTACACCCAACCCAGCGATCGCTCTACGGCTTTGTTCCAGAAGCCCACCCGTTCGTTTCTTTCGGCGTTACCCATGACCGGCGTCCAGCGCTTGTCCTCGGCCCATTGTCCCACCAGCTCGTCCTCGCTTTTCCAGAAACCGACGGAAAGTCCCGCGGCGTAGGCGGCGCCGAGGACGGTTATTTCGGAGACTTTGGGCCTGATGACCGGCACATTGAGAATATCCGCCTGGAACTGCATGAGGAGCTCGTTGGCCACCATTCCGCCGTCTACCTTGAGCGTATCGATCTTGCTGCCGAAATCTTTCTCCATGGCATCCACGATTTCCTTGACCTGGAAAGCGGTGGATTCGAGGACCGCCCGTGCCAGATGCGGCGCGCCCGCAAAGGCTGTGAGGCCGGCGATGACGCCGCGCGCGTCGGTCCGCCAGTGCGGCGCATACAATCCGGAAAAGGCGGGAACAAAATACACGCCGCCGTTGTCCTCTGCGCTGGAAGCCAGATTTTCTATTTCACTCGACCGTTCGATGAGGCCTATGTTGTCCCGCAGCCATTGTACCAACGCACCGGCGACGGCAATCGATCCTTCAAGGGCGTACACCGGTTCTTCGCCGCTTTTCTGATAGGCCACGGTGGATACGAGCCCGTAGTTAGACTGCACCAGTTTTTGTCCCGTGTTCATCAGCAGGAAACAGCCGGTGCCGTAGGTGTTCTTGGAGCTTCCGGCTGAAAAACAGCCGTGTCCGAAAAGAGCCGCCTGCTGGTCTCCCAGGATTCCGCAGACGGGAATGCGTTCGGCAAAGGGCCCGTCCTTACAGGTGTAACCGTAGGGTTCGGCGGAAACCGATGGACGTATAACCGGGAGCATCGGTTCCGGAATTTCAAAGGTTTCGATCATCCGCCCGTCCCAACTCAAGGTTTCGAGATTCATGAGCATCGTCCGGCTCGCGTTTGTCACATCGGTCAGGTGAACTCCGCCATGCGGCCCTCCGGTGAGGTTCCACACAATCCAGGAGTCGATGGTGCCGAAAAGCGCCCTCCCCTTACAGGCCGCGTCCCTGACACCGGGTACGTTATCGAGTATCCACCGGATCTTGGGCCCCGAAAAGTAAGTCGCCAAGGGCAATCCTGTCCGGTTCCTGAAATGATCCTTGCCGTGGGTTGATCGAAGCGCCTCGATCATCGGCGCGGTCCGTGTGTCCTGCCAGACGATGGCGTTCATGTACGGTTTTCCGGTAACCGGGTCCCATACAACCGTGGTTTCGCGTTGATTCGTTACCCCGATGGCCTTGAGCGAGCCCCGCCGGTATCCGACGTGTTTAAGGGTTTCTTGAATTACCCTTACCGTCCGCTCCCAGATCTCCACCGGGTCATGTTCCACCCAACCGGGTTTGGGATGGTATTGCTGATGTTCGAGTTGAAAAGAAGCTGTTGCGCTTCC
>JAFGHN010000118.1 GCA_016930115.1 Spirochaetales bacterium
CATATCGTCAACAATGTCCGCGGCAACCATCTCACGGTTGTCCATCCAATCGACATTGTCAGCAGCCCAGTGGATTCCCTCGCGGACCTTCAGGTCGAGGGATTTCGGATTGATTGTCCAATTTTCTATCAGACGACCGACAATATACTGGTAGGGCAGATAACCGGATGACTGAAAGGGGTAAGTGCCGCCGCCCCTGATACCGAACTCTTCGATACCACCCTGCATCAGGGTTTCCTGGATGGGCATCAACCAGAAGGTAGCAATCCAGTTAGAGTCATCCTCATCAGGATCGGCAGGTTCCGCGCTGCCACGGCTGTAGAAAGTGAGCGTGCCGCCATATTGCGGCACCCCCGGCGCGGTGCCGGATGTCGCTGTCTCTTCCTTCGCGGGTGTGGCAAAACAAAAGGTTCCTGCCAGGATCAGCGCTAGTGCCAAGATAAACAACTTGATCTTCATAAGAATTATTCCTCCCGAAAAATCATTCTGTAACTGGCCATATATAAGCGGTCTCTCCCGGGGTCCATAGGTCTTTCCCTATTGTCACTAGTACCGGTCTTACCTCCTTGATCACCTCAGATTTGTGTATTGCCTTCACCTCGGCTGCGGTCAATAGCTCGAGATCAAATAGCGTCCATAACTATCAGAACAGTATTAACCCTGAAATTCCCGCTGTCAAGTTCGAGTCTACCGGACCCACGTCCGGAAAGCCCGGGTACCGGCGTATTCGGCGTTGCGGCCAAGCTCCTCCTCTATGCGGAGAAGACGGTTATACTTCACCACGGTCTGTCTGCAAGGAGGCCCGGTCTTGATCTGGCCCGCGCAGCCGGCCACCGCCAAGTCAGAAATCACGCTGTCTTCGGCCTCGCCTGAGCGTTCGCTGGGCATCGTGGCCCATCCGGCCGCTGCGGCAAGCCTCATAGTTTCCAGAGTCTCGCTGACCGACCCGATCTGGTTGGGCTTTATCAGGACCGCGTTTGCCGTGCCTTCGCTTATTCCGCGGCGGATACGCCCCGGGTTGGTCGTGAAGAAATCGTCACCCACCAGCTGGGCCCTGTCCCCGATGCGGTGCGTCAGGAGCTTCCAGCCGTCCCAGTCCTCCTCCGCCATCCCGTCCTCGATGGTGACCAGAGGGTATTCATCGATCCATTGTGTCCACATATCCGCCATTTCATCCGCCGAAAGAGTCCGGCCCTCGCGCGCGAGCACATACTTGCCGTCCTCGTACAGTTCGGACGTTGCCGCATCCAGGCCTATATAGACTTCCTTACCCAGCTTGTACCCTGCCTTCTCAATCGCCTCGGCGACCACGTCCATACCCTCTTTGTTGGAGCCGAGCTTTGGCGAGACGGGTCCGCCCCACTGCCCCACCGCATGCCCCTTGGCTCTGAGGAGAGCGATCAGAGCGTTGTAGATGTCGAAACCCGCCTGAACCGCCTGGTCGAATGTTTCCACGCCTGCCGGAACTATCAGATACTCCTGCAGATCGAGGCCTCCCTCAATTGCGTGGGAACCGCCGCACAACATATCGTAAGCAGGCACCGGAAGCCAGAAAGGGCCGTCCCCCCACAGGTGCCGGTAGAGCGGGAGCCCCCGGCTGACCGCCGCCGCCTTGGCTACCGCAAGCGAAACCGCAAGTACCGCGTTGCCACCGAGCTTCGCTTTGTTCGGCGTTCCGTCTACCTCAAGCATCTTGTCATCCACCGCGGCCTGGTCGCGGGCGTCCATACCCCCAATCGCGGGAGCGATCACATTCCGTACGTTATCAACCGCCTTGAGGGTCCCGCGCCCGGCGAATCTCCCGGTATCACCGTCGAGGAGCGCACCCACTTCGTTGATACCGGCGCTGATGCCGGCGGCGACCGCGCCGCGCCCCGAGCTGCCGTCGGAAAGTATTACCTCGGCCTCGACGGTCGGATTTCCCCGGAAATTCAACACTTCGCGTGCCCATACCTTTTTGATCTTCGCAGAACCTGCCATTTGTTCCCCCGTGCAATTCCGAATGTATTTGACTCACGTACGGCCGTATTGTACGAGGCACCTCGTCGTTTCGCAAGCGCTCGAGAAGCGCGCGGCGTTGACAGTGGGTTCCTCGAGTGCTAACGTGCCGCCGTAACAGTACGACAAAAGGCGGAGACCATGCGAATAGAAGCCATAGACCTCTTCTACGTCGCCCTTCCCGAAGTGACCGACGCGGCCGACGGGACCCAGGATTCCTTTCTTGTGCGGGTGCGCACCGACGACGGTCTCGAGGGATGGGGCGAGTCCGACGCCTCGCCGTTGGTCTCTCTTGCGGCCTACGTGTGCCCCATGTCGCACGGCAACATCATCAACCTGAGCGATTCGCTGCTCGGCGAGAAGGTGGAAACGCCCGAGGACATCCGCCGCCTCCACTTCAAGGCGCACCGGCGTGCCATGGACATCGAGCAGGTGGACCACGCTCAGAGCGCCGTGGACATCGCCCTCTGGGACCTTGTCGGCAGGAGGCTCGGAAAGCCGGTGTACGCACTCCTGGGCTATGAACGGACCTATCCCAAACTCCCCTATTGCTCGGTGCTCTTCGGCGACGATCCTCAGTCGACCCGCCGGATTGCGGAAGCGATACGGAACAAGGGCTACCGGGCGGCCAAGTTCGGGTGGGGACCCATGGGGCAGGACGAAGAGACCGACATCGCTCTCGTGCGCGCCGCCCGGGAAGGTCTTGGGCCGGGCAGCCGCCTCATGGTGGACGCCGGGGTGGCCTGGCACCTGGACGCGGAAACCGCCTATAAACGCGCCTGCCAATTCGCGCCCTTCGAGGTGACGTGGTTGGAGGAGCCCCTTTTCGCGGGGGCGGTGGAACAATACGCCCGCTTGAAAGAGCTGGGCTCGCCGGTGGCGATCGCCGGCGGCGAGGGGTGCAACACCTACCGCGCGGCCGAAGATTTCATACGCCACGGCAGGCCCGATTTCGTCCAGATAGACGTCGGACGCATCGGCGGCATCACCACAACAGATGAAGTCTGCCGGCTGGCGCGACGGGAGGGCGTCATTTTCGTGAACCACACGTTCAAGTCGCATCTGCAACTCGCCGCTTCCCTGCACGTGCTCGGCGGCGTGGAAGAGTTTCAGTTTCTCGAATACCCGGACACGCCGTCACCCCTGGCGCGCGACCTCACGACCCGCCGCATCCTGCGCGACGAGGACGGTCTTGTGCGGGCGCCTGAAGGACCCGGCCTCGGTATCGAAGTGAACATGGACACGGTGCGTACATACCTCAGGCCCGTACGGATCGAGATTGACGGGCGGACGGTTTTTGCGAGCAAGCCCCTCTGACGGCAGACGGGTTCAGACGGCGTTCGCCCTGATATAGTCGAAGTCTATCTCAATACCAAGCCCCGGCTTCTGCGGAACATGCACGTTGCCGTCGCCGTCGAGGGGATCGATGATTTCCTTGAGGTAAGGCGCCGGTTTGTCGTAGTCGATAAACGGATGGAGCAGACCCCGCTCGTAGTACTCGCCGGGGATTCCCATGGCGGCGAGGACGTGGAGGTTGCCCGCCCCGGGGCTGTGTATCTCGCAGGCCACTCCGAAAGACTCGCACAGATGCACGATCTTCATGAGCGGCGTAATCCCTCCGACGTCGAAGACACCTCCCCGGCTGATGTCGGAGGCGTTTCTGACGATCCACTCGGCGCGGGTGTGCATCTTGCCCTCCGACGTCTCGGGACCAACGACGGCGATATCGAGCTGCCCGCTGAGCCAGACATAGGACGATATGCTGTGCTCGTCCATCGGCTCTTCTATCCAGCGAAACCCAAGTTTCTCCAGTTCACGGCCGAGGTAGAGCGCCTGTTCCCTGCTGTAATAGTGGAAGCAATCCACCATCAGATCGACGTCGGGCCCGACGCGCTCACGCACCGCGCGGCAGGCGGCCACGTCCATCTTCGGGTCCGGCGCCCACCGTATCGGCGGCATCCAGGTATGCAGCTTGAACGCCTTGTAGCCTTTCTTTACGCACTCTTCAGCATAGTTGGCGTATGACTCGGGAGTGTCCAGCCCGCCCGGCAGCTCGTCGCCGCACATGGTGCTCGCGTACGCCGGGATCGTATCGCGGTAGCCGCCCAGGAGCCTGTACACCGGTTGGCCGAGGTAACGGCCCGCCAGGTCCCAGAGGGCGAGGTCGATGACGCCGACGATCCTGTCCGAGAGGACACCCAGGTGCAGCCGCTGCCACTCCTTCAGCCGTTGCCATATCCGCTCGCGATAGAATGGGTCCTCGCCGGCGACGGCGGGCTTGATTACGTTTTCGACGACATCGGGATTTATTCCAAAACCGTATCCTTTCGCCCCTTCATCGGTAACGATAGTGATCAGGGTGCCCGTTACATCGTGTTCAGGTCCCGGATGCCCGTGCCCTTCGGTGTCCCTGACCACGTTTGATACGTACTTAAAAGGCTGTACCTCGATATCGGTGATCTTCATGAGCTGCCTTATCTGGTGATTCGGGCGAACTTCTGAATCCGCGGGGTTTTGTTGATCTCGCACACGTAGATGTTGCCTCTTGAGTCTACGCCTATCCCGTGCGCCACCTCGAGCAGGCCTTTTCCTTCGCTCTCGCGTCCCTCCCAGGACGATATCTCCTTGCCCTTGAGGTCGCGTATACTCACCTTGGGCTGGTACGGCCCGCCGATTTCCGCCACATATGCAACATCGGTACTCCAATCTATAGAGATGTCGGCGGGGTTGTTCAGGCCGGCCCATTCGGTGAGGTACGCGCCTTCACTATCGAATATCTGCACGCGGCGGTTCTCACGATCGCATACGTAGACCATCCCATGCCGGTCAACCGCGATGTTATGGGGAAGAGCAAATTCACCCGGCCCGGTTCCCGGACCTCCCCAGGTCTTCAATAATTCCCCCTCTTTAGTGAATTTGTGAACGAGATAATTGGCATAACCGTCTGAGATAAAAAGGGAGCCGTCAGGACCGACGGCGAGACCGGTGGGCATATTGAAAGGAGCACGCCTGAGGAGAGGGGCCGCCCAATCGCGAGTACCCAACCGCACCAGCATTTTACCGTCCGGAGTGAACTTCTCGACGGTATGGGTTTGCGAATCGATGACCCAAAC
>JAFGHN010000119.1 GCA_016930115.1 Spirochaetales bacterium
ATGATTGAAGGCAGGATGTATCAGGTCGCGGTAACCGCGTTGGTTCGTATCGCCGCGCGCGGTATGGTGCCGGGTCTTTCCCTCAACACGCCGGCAGGCGGCGGCCTGCTGCCGTTATCCGAGGACTCCCTCCCTGTTCGGTTTAAAACGGACTACTATTTCGGCGGGCCCGATTTTGGCGCCATGGACTATGTTGCGCCGGTGTATATTGCATTCCTGGTTCTTTTCTTCGTCTTCCTTATTACCTGTGTTTCGCTTATTCAGGAACGAACCCGGGGCACCATGGAACGTCTCGCGGCGACGCCTGCCACACGGGTGGAAATCATTCTTGGATATTTTATCGGACTGGGAGTATACGCGCTCATGCAAGGCGCCTTGATCCTTGTTTTCTCTCTCTTCGTTCTCAAAACCGTGTATTCCGGGAGCCTTCTGCTGCTGTTTCTCATCATCATCCTCCTCGCGATTGTCGGCGTAGCTTTGGGGATGCTTGCCTCATCCTTCGCCAGGAATGAGTTTCAGGTTGTTCAATTCATACCTCTCCTTATCATCCCTCAGATGCTCCTGGGCGGAACGGTGGTGCCGGTGGACGAGCTGCCCGCAATCCTCAAACCCCTCGCTTATAGCATGCCGCTGACGTATGCCAATATTGCGCTCCGGGATGTGATGATAAAAGGATGGGGCCTCCGGCAGATCTACGAGCAGCTCATAATCCTGTGCGGTTTTGCAGTCATTTTGATCCTGCTGGATGTCGTGGCATTGAAGCGCAGGATAGAATAACCGGTGTAGTGGAGGCCGATTATGGCAGATGATTACGCGATCAACGGTGAACGGGTAACGCTCAACGTGGATACGATCCGCGCGCTCTGGTCAAAAACCTACAACACCGCGGGGAAACCTGATTGGGCGCATATTTTCCCGTACTATCATGAGGACATCCGCTTTCAAGACTCGGTGCAGCGGGTCGACGGCAAGGCCGATTTCACCGCCATGTGCAACCGGCTGACGCGGCGGTGCCAGCAGCTCAACATGGAAATTCTATCGGTGGCCAAGGCGGATGACGGTTTCTTCCTCCAGTGGATTATGGTGATGATATTCAAGAAATCGCCAAGCACTCCCGTTTACGGCTGCACGAAGTTGACGATTGATTCGAACGGGATGATTGTTGAGCAGCGCGACTACTACGATCTCTGGGGCGATATATTCAACGGGATACCCGGATTCAGGAGAATGTACAGAAAATTCATGAAGAGGTTTTTCGGATAGATATGATGTACGATGTGGTTGTGACAATAAACCGGAGGTAGATTATGAGCACTGCGGAGAGTTCGTACAAAAAAAAGGACGTTGAACATTACGTTCATCCGTATACGAATTTATCGCTTCACCTGGAAAAAGGCCCCATGATCTTGAGCCACGGGAAGGGTATCTATGTCTATGACGATAAAGGGAAGGAATACATCGAAGGCCTTGCCGGACTGTGGTGCACGTCCCTCGGTTTTGGCGAGGAAGAGCTGGTTGAAGCAGCCACCGCGCAGATGAGGAAGCTCCCCTTTTATCACACCTTCGCGCACAAGGCGACAAACCCGTCCATAGACCTGGCCGCAAAGCTGAAAGAGATAGCGCCGGTGCCGGTATCAAAGGTCTTCTTTGCCAACTCGGGCTCGGAAGCAAACGACTCGGTGATAAAGCTGGTTTGGTACTATAACAACGCCCTCGGCCGCCCCAAGAAGAAAAAAATCATCTCGCGGATGAAGGCGTACCACGGTGTGACCATAGCCGCGGCAAGCCTTACGGGACTACCCCACACCCACCAGGATTTCGATCTGCCGATCCCGAATATTCTTCACACCGACTGTCCCCACTACTATCGCTTTGCGCGGGACGGCGAGTCTGAAGAGGAGTTTGCATCGCGCCTGGCCGGCAATCTCGAGAAGATGATTGTCGATGAGGGGCCCGAGACGATCGCCGCTTTTATCGCGGAACCCGTGATGGGCGCAGGCGGAGTCATCGTACCGCCGGCCACGTACTTCGAAAAGATCCAGGACGTCCTCAAACGCTATGACGTGCTGATGCTCGCCGATGAGGTCATCTGCGGGTTCGGCCGGACCGGCAATATGTTCGGCTGCGAGACCTTCGGTATCAAGCCGGATACCATTACCGTGGCAAAGGCCTTATCTTCGGCGTATCTGCCTATCTCTGCAGTGCTGCTCTCCCAGGACATTTTCGACGCCATGGTCAGGGAAAGCGAGAAACTCGGCACCTTTGGCCACGGTTTCACCTACTCGGGCCATCCGGTCCCCGCCGCGGTCGCCTGTAGAACTATCGAGCTCATGGCGGAACGCGATATCCTCGGCCACGTCCGCCGGATCGCCCCGCACTTCCAGCGGCGTCTCAAGGATTTCGGCGATCATCCCCTCGTCGGCGAGGTACGCGGTGTCGGCCTTATGGGAGCGCTCGAGCTCGTGGCCGATAAGGCAACCAAACGACCGTTTGACAGCGCGCACAAAGTGGGCGCCTATTGCGTCTCCCGGGCGGAGGAGCACGGTCTCATCGTCCGTGCGATGGGGGATTCTGTCGCCTTCTGCCCGCCGCTCATTATCACCGAATCACAAATCGATGATATGTTCGACATTTTTTCGAGGGCGCTCGGCGAAACCGAGGCGTGGGTGAGGAGCAACAGTTTACGCAAGAGCTAAACCCGGCGGCTTCAGTCGG
>JAFGHN010000120.1 GCA_016930115.1 Spirochaetales bacterium
GTACGGGTGGCCTGTCGAAATCGCGAGGGCGGTGAAGTTCCTCGTTTCCGGCGCCAACACCTACATCACCGGTCAGGTCTTGAGAGTCGACGGCGGACTCCAGGCGTGGCCCGCCTGATACGCGATGACGCGGCCGTGCCCCGGCTGATCCCGGTGCGCGCAAGAATCTCAAGGTCTTCCACGCCGCCGCGAAAAACTAGAAGTTTCTGACGAAGCCGCAGGTCCAGCCGCCGTCCACAACAAGGTTGTGACCGGTGACGTAACTCGAAAGATCGGAAGCCAAAAAGAGGGCGGCGTTTGCGATATCCTCCGTCTGCCCCGGACGCCTCAGCGGGATAAACGACAAGAGCTCTTCCGCCATCTTGCTGTAGCTTGCATCTTGGCCGTAGAAGAGCGCCCTCGTGGCGGCGGTAACCGTTGATCCGGGCGAGATCGAGTTCACGCGGATACCGAAAGGCCCGAGCTCGACGGCCAGGGCTTCTGTCATTTTGATAATGCCTCCCTTACCGACGACATGGCCAATCTGTTTCTGAAGCGGCACGACTCCCGCGATGGAAGCGATGTTGATGATATTCCCGCCTCTCTGCTCTCTCATGTAACGAGCCGCCAGCTTTGAGCAGTAAAAGGTGCCGTTGATGTCGACATCGATCGTATCGGCAAAATAGGTCTCTGAAAACGCATCCCCCGTCACCCTGTGCTCGGCCTGCGAGGGGTTGAGAGCGGCGTTGTTGACCAGGATATCGAGTCGCTTGAACCGGTCCGTCGTATAGTCGATCAACCGCCGGACATCCTCGAACTTGCTGATGTCACAAGGCCAGAAGGAAGCGGATTCGCCAAGCTCTTCTGCGGTCGCTTTTCCATCATCTTTCAAGACATCTGCGATTACGACACTGGCGCCGTGCTGCACAAACTTGCGCGCGATTTCCTTGCCGATACCTCTCGCGGCGCCGGTTATTACCGCTACGCGTTTCTCCAAATTGATTTCTGAATTCACGCCTCTACCTCCGGAATACAAAAAGTGACTTCAGTTATCGTGGCAGCCGGAATCGAGACTGTCAATGAAGGCGCTTACATGGGCTGCCCAAGTGATCCTGCAATAATGGCGGACCACTCTCCACATCAGAATCGCGCCGCAGATAGTGCCATTTGTGCTGCGGCTTTCCGTCCATCAGTTCAACCCGTTGTCAAAATCATCGAAAAACATGATCCGTTTCATGGGATTGAATCGGCTTAAGAACGGCTGCGCGGAGAGGTAATCGGCAGAACTCATGGCGCCCCCCTTCGTTATGGCAACATAAACAGAAAATGGTACGCCGTTATCGTGGACTTGTGAAGTCGCCCGCCCTGTTGTTCGCTGTACAACTGCTCCGGCTTTTATTACAATGCCGGCATATGAGGAGCTGTCATGAATGAGATCATCAGCCTGCCGGGGCTCAAGGGGAAAAACGCGGTCATTACGGGCGCCGGCGGCGCGATCTGCGGCGCAATCGCCGGAAGCCTCGCGGCGGCAGGCGTTGGAGTGGCTATCTGGGACCTGTCGCTGGATGCCGCGAAAGCAAAGGCGGCGTCGATCACGGGTTCGGGAGGCAGGGCGATCGCCTTCGGGTGCGATGTAACGGACCGGGAGAGCGTCGAACAGGCCGCCGGAAAGACCCGGGAAACCTTTCACACCGTAGATATTCTCATAAACGGCGCCGGAGGCAGCCGGAAGGACGCCACGACTTCCCCAGACCTCAAGTTCTTTGATATTTCGACAGAGGGCATTCTGGATGCCGTCGGGTTGAACTATCTGGGGACTGTCATACCGTGTCAGGTGATCGGAAGATCCTTTGCTGAGCGTGGGAGCGGGGTCATCCTGAATATCGCGTCGATCGCCGGGATAAAGCCGCTTACCCGGGCGATAGGCTATTCGAACGCGAAGGCGGCTGTGGCGAGCTTCACCGAGTGGCTCGCCATCCACATGGCCCGGGAATATAACCCCGCAATCAGGGTGAACGCCCTGGCCCCCGGGTTCGTGCTGACAAACCAGAACCGTTTCCTGCTCGAGGACAAGAAGACCGGCGAGCCGACCGAGCGCGGCCGGCTCATCATGAGCCAGGTCCCGATGGGGAGGTACGGTAAGCCTGAAGAGATGATAGGAGCTGCGATGTGGCTCGTCTCCGATGCGGCTACCTTTGTAACCGGTGTTGTGCTGCCGGTGGACGGCGGCCTTATGGCAAGCGCCGGCGTTTGAATACCGAATCAGCCTGCGCAGGAGGTTGCACGAAATGGTAACGATTGATCTATCAGACAAAACGGCGCTGGTGACCGGAGGCGCCGGGGGCATCGGAAAGGCATGTGCAGAGACGCTCTCCCGGGCCGGGGCTGCCGTCGCGGTCGCTGATATCGACATTGGAGGTGCTCAAAAGACGGCTGCTTCCCTCGCTAATGGAAAGGCATTCGGTTGCGATATGGGGAATCCTGCGAGCATCCGCGAATTGTGCTCGAGCCTTTCTTCCTGGTTCGGTACGCCGGACATCCTCGTCCACTGCGCCGGTCTCATCTCCTACCGCAAAGGGTTGCAGGCGGTTGACCTTGAACAGTGGGATACGGTACTGGATGTGAACCTCCGCGGCGCGTTTCTTCTCTGCCGCGAGCTGCTGGAACCGATGAAAAAGAAAGGCTGGGGCAAAATTGTGCACTTCTCATCCCTTGCCGCCCGGGTGGGCGGGATCGAGGCGGGGGTCCATTACGCAACGTCAAAGGCCGGCCTGATCGGTCTTGTCCGGACGATGGCAAAGGAGGCAGCCCCGCATGGCATCAACGTCAACGCGGTGGCTCCCGGTATCATTGCGACCAAGCCGGTACTCGCGCAAATTGAAGACCATAAGAGTGACTATGAGCAGTCAATACCTATGCGCAGGGTCGGCTTGCCGCAAGACGTGGCGGATACGGTGCTGTTCCTGTGTTCGCCGCTTTCAGATTACATCACCGGAATAACCGTCGACATAAACGGCGGCATGTATATGGGGTGAGAGAGCACGGGGCGAAGTCCCGTGGTGTGATGCGGTCAATGCCTGCCGCAGGTGCTTTCGCGCAGATGTTCTACGGCTTTAGCAGGACAGCTATATTTTCCCCGCTGTACATCGAATCAAAACCTTTCTGAATATCGTCGAGCGGCATAATCACCTTGGTAAGCGGCTTGTAGTTGACCTGCCCGTTTGCTATCAGACGCATGTTGAGGTCCCACGGCGTCGTATTGAGTGTTCCCGCCAACCTGATGTTCTTCCAGACGAATACACCGGGATTGATTTCCGTCGGCGGTACGAACCCGACCAAGACGATGATCCCGCCGCGCCGTATCAGATCAACGGCCTCGTTCAGCACTTTTCCCGCCCGGGTGCAGATGAGGATAGCGTCCGGGCCGGCCTCAGTAAGCTTCACCACTTCTGATACCGCATCCGTCTGTGAGGCGTTTATGACCTTGTCCGCCCCCATCTCCAGCGCCGTATCCAGCCGGGATTTGAACACATCGATCATGATGACCGGGGAGGCGCCGGCGATTTTTGCGCACTGCATTGCCCCAAGGCCAATCTTGCCCGCTCCGTAGATGACGGCCGA
>JAFGHN010000121.1 GCA_016930115.1 Spirochaetales bacterium
GGCTTGTCTTTCGCTCACGCTTTTTGTAGCATTATTGTGATAGGCTGTTCTCAGGAGGCTTTCGAGTTTGACCCGCAACGCCCCGCTCCTTCTTGTCATTGTACTTCTCGCTTCCGCAACGGCGGCGATTGCCGATTCCGCGGAACTGGATTACCTGTGGGACCATCCAGGTGAAGTTCGGGTTCCCAACGAAAACGTCGCATTTTCCGATACCAAGTACGCACACGCGAAAAACGAAAGCATTTTCATCATGACGTACTTCAACGACGGCTGGATACTGATGTACAGCATCTTCCATCTGGATACCAGATTGCTTGACAGATGGGGCATGTACGCTCTTGTTGCCGAGCCCGACGGTACGTACCATTGGAAAACGTTGATTGTCAAGGAGAGTGAGATCGTCATAGCCGGGGATCATCTTTATTATTCCGACGGAATAAATATGGTTGAGGATACCGGCGAAAAACTGCATGTTGTGTGTGACTTTGACGGTTTTTCCTGTGATCTCGAGTTTGAAAAACTCATGCCGGCATGGCAACCGGGCACCGGTAGAGACGACTACAGCGAAGACGGCGAGTACTTCCAGTACAAGGCGGTTTTTGTTCCCTGGGCCGATGTAAACGGAAGAATCGAGACGGACGGAATCAAGCTGAGGGTGGCCGGTTACGGTTACGGCGAGAAGACGCTATTCGTCAACCCGCTGACCTGGCACCAGCCCTACCTGCACGCTCTCAGGCTCTACACGCCCCGCGGAGCCGAAAGCGGTGAAAACTGGCACATCGCTATCCATGAGGTGGTACTCAACGAACGCTTCGGCCTGAAGAGGATCCCCAGGCTGACCGTGGCCAGAGACGGGAATTGGGTGTTCACCACGAGAGACTATGTTTTTGAGCCGGTTGAAACCGGCACACTCGAGGGTGTCCCGTACGAATACGGTACGAAGTTCAGTCTCCACGTCGAAAAAGACGGCTACAGGCTTGACGGCGTGTTCAAAGAGCGGGTTTTCTTCCATTTTACCGACATATTTGAGAACCTGCCGCTCTGGGTGAAGAATATTCTCGTCGTGTTTTTCAAACGGCCAGTCTACTTCAGGTATGTTGCGCAGTTCAAAGGAGAAATGATCGGGCCCGACGGTGTCATCCACGATCTTGAAATGGGCGGACCTTATGAGTATGTGGTGGTGTATTGACAACCTGACAACGGTTTCCTAATATCCCACAAGCTTTTACGTTTGCCTTTTCACATCAATACTGACCAATAAGGAAGTTGACATGGACTATTTTCTCACAGAAGAACAACAGATGATTCGGGATACGGCAGCCCAAATAGCGAAAGAAAAAATCGAACCGCTCGCCTTGGAATACGACGAAAAGGGGATTTTCCCCTGGGACATCGTGAAAGTGCTCGGAGACGCGGATCTTTTCAGGGTTTTCATCCCTGAGGAGTACGACGGTCTTGGAGGCGGCGCTTTCGAGATGTCGATCGTCGTTGAAGAGCTGTCCAAGGCCTGCGGAGGTATTGCCCTTGCATACGCCGCCTCGGGGCTGGGAATCATCCCGATCATTCTCTTTGGCAGCGAAGAGCAGAAAAAGACGTGGCTGCCGCGGCTCGCTTCAGGTGAAATTCTTGCCGCTTTTGCCCTTACCGAGCCGAACGCAGGAAGCGACGCGTCCGCCATTATAACCTCCGCAAAGCCCGACGGTGACGACTACGTCATGAACGGAACCAAACAGTGGATCACCAACGGCGGCGAGGCGGAAATTTATACGGTGATTGCACAAACCGACCCAAGCAGGGGCGCCCGCGGATCATCCGCGATTCTCGTTCAGAAGGGGACTCCCGGTTTCGAATTCGGCAAGAAAGAAGACAAGATGGGAATCCGTGCGTCCGCCACCAGAGAGCTCATCTTCCAGGATTGCCGCGTACCAAAGACAAACCGCCTTGGCAAGGAAGGAATGGGGTTCATGGTTGCCATGAAGACGTTTGACCAGTCGAGACCCGGTGTGGCCGCTCAGGCCCTTGGAATCGCCCAGGGTGCGCTCGATAAGGCCGTAGCGTATGCCAGGCAGCGGGAGCAGTTCGGCAGACCGGTTTCATCATTCCAGGGTCTGCAGTTCATGATGGCGGACATGGCCATGCAGCTCGAGGCCGCCAGGGCGCTCACCTATCAGGTGGCCCGCAACATAGATGCCGGCGTAAAGAACGTCGCGGGAATTTCCGCCATGGCAAAGGTCCTCGCGTCCGACGCCGCCATGCGTATCACCACCGACGCGGTGCAGATCTTTGGCGGATACGGCTACATGAAAGATTACCCGATGGAGAAGATGATGCGCGACGCAAAGATCACGCAGATTTACGAAGGTACAAACCAGATTCAGCGGGAGATCATCGCCATGCATCTTATAAAAGAGAGCATGCGGAAAGAGGGGTAGTACGTTGAACATCGTAGTATGCATCAAGCAGGTTCCGGACACGACGAACATCCGGATCAATCCTGAGACAAATACCTTGATCCGCGAGGGCGTCGAGTCGATCATCAACCCCTTCGATATGTACGCAATTGAAGAAGCGTTGCGGATCAAAGAGAAAATCGGGGGGAAGGTGACGGCTCTTTCAATGGGCCCGCCGCAGGTTGCGGAAGCCTTGAGGACGGCGATCAGCCTTGGCGCGGATGAAGCGATACTTCTCACCGACCGGGCGTTTGCAGGGGCGGACACCTGGGCGACCTCTCTTACCCTGGCGGGCGCCATACGGAAAATGGAAAACATCGGGTTGATCCTCATGGGTAAACAGGCAATTGATGGAGACACCGGACAGGTAGGCCCCGGGGTTGCCGAGCATCTGAGACTGCCGCACATCACCGATATCCGGAAAATCGAAGAAATATCCGAGAAGGAAATTGTCTGCGAACGTCTCCTTGAGGACGGCTATCTACGGCTGAAGGCGCAACTGCCAATTATCATTACGGTGGTAAAGGAGATAAACGAACCGCGGCTTCCTTCCCTCCGGGGCAAAATGGCGGCAAAGAAAGCCGAAATTATTACCTGGAACGCCGAGTATATCGGCATACCGGTCGAAGAAATCGGACTCAACGGCTCTCCGACCCAGGTCTTGAAGATCTTCACCCCGCCCAAACCGGGCGGCGGCAAGGTTTTTGAGGGCGAACCTGCGGACACGGTGGCTCAGCTGCTCGCCGAGCTGAAAACCGGCGGCATACAGCTCGGGGCCGCCAAGGAGGAGTAGTCATGAGTGGAATACAGGTAATCGAGCACAAATGCGTCGGATGCAAGAAGTGTCAGAAGGTTTGCCCCTACGACGCAATAGACATGGTCGAAAAACTTGCGGTGATCAACCTGGACAAATGCACTCTCTGCGGCGCGTGTGTTGACGCGTGTCCGTTTGAGGCGATCGTCATAGAGAAGGCAACCGGTGAAAAGCAGGATATTTCGTCCTATTCGGGGATCTGTGTCTATGCCGAGCACCGTAACGGTGTGCTTTCCTCGGTAGTGAAGGAAATTATCGGCGTGGCGAGGCGTTTGAAAGAATCCCTCGACAAACCAATCTACGCCATTGTCGTCGGGCAAGACGTGAAGCGTATCGCCGAGGAGATCCTGGAATACGGGGTGGACGAAGCGTGGGTGCGTGAAGACCCCAGGCTTGGTGATTATGCGGAGGATGTGCAAGCAGACGTGGTGGCCGCGATACTCCAGGAGATGAGACCGGAGATTTTCCTCGGCGGCGGCACCATAATCGGCAGATCGCTCCTCCCGAGAGTGGCGGTCAGGCTCAAGACCGGTCTTACCGCGGATTGTACGGAGCTCACGATAGACGAGGAAACAAAAAACCTCCGTCAGACACGACCCGCTTTCGGCGGCAACATCATGGCAACGATCCTTACCACCGCCCACCGGCCCCAAATGGCGACGGTCAGGCACAAGGTAATGCCTGAAGCAAAGAAGGTCGAGAAACCACAAGGCAGGATCGTGCCGGCGGATTACATACCCGTGCCCAAGCCACGGATCGAGGTTTTAGGGTTCGTACCGGAAGAGGGTCAGACGGTAAACCTCGTGGAGGCCGATATCATCGTGTCCGCGGGCCGGGGTATTCAGGATCCCAAGAATGTCGGCCTTATCGCAAAGCTTGCCAATGCGGTCGGCGGCGCGCTCGGCGCCTCGCGCGCCGTGGTCGACGCGGGCTGGGTTCCGTATTCGCATCAGGTCGGGCAGACAGGGAAGACGGTCAATCCGGTGGTGTATATCGCCTGCGGTATCTCCGGCGCAATCCAGCATCTCGCCGGGATGAAAAGCTCGGATATCATCATCGCCATCAACCGCGATGCGAACGCACCGATTTTCGACGTCGCCCATTACGGGATAGTAGGGAACTTGTTCGACGTTGTCCCCGAGCTGATCAAGCAGATCGAAAAATGATCCGGGGCGACAGCGGCCGGACATCAGGCGCGGGACATCCCGCGCCCTGCATCAGGCCCCCGGCGCCGGAAACACCATGTTATTGAGATACTCTTCCTGAAATTCCGGTGACGACGACAACTCGATGTATTCAGCCGCGTCGGCAATCCGGTCACACTCGGAAAGACATTTTGCGGATATAAGCGAAAGGACGGCGCCGGTGCCGGCAGCGTTGCCGATGACCTCTA